>NZ_JBEXTZ010000041.1:0-68744 GCF_040614195.1 Amycolatopsis sp. NPDC006125 | reverse complement strand
CCCGCGGGCGCCCGGCCGCCCCCGCCCCGGTACGAGGGAGGTTAGGCTCACCATGACTTCTGCCCGAGGACAGGACCGCTGGAGCGTCGCGACGGCACGGACGCATTTCGCCGGTGGGGAAAGGGGCGTCATGGCGGGTGCCTCCCTCCATGCTCAGGACGCCGGGGTCCGGGCCGCGTGGAACGACAGCTTCCTTGGCCGGTTGCCGGGTGAGGACTACCGGAACGAGCTGCTCACCGAAGCCGTCGTGTCCACGTTCGCGGCCGGGCACCTCGTGCAGGAGACCGACTACGCGTGGCTTACCGAGCCGTACCCGATCACCCTGGTGGTCGACGGCGTGTTCCGCGGATTCCTGCGGAGCCCGCAGGGCCGGCAGGCCACGCTGCAGTACATGCGGCGGGGCGACAGCTGGGGACTTGCGCGCTCGATCAGCGACCAGCCCGCGTTCGAGCAGCACCTGCACTTCCAGGCTCTGGTCCCGTCCCGGCTGCTCATGATCCGCGGCCCGCGGTTCCGGGCTGCCGTCGAACGCGACCCGGCGGTCGGTTTGGCCCTCTCGCGCGAGCTGGCCCGGCTGATGATGCTGCGGACCAGTGCGCTCGAGGCGAGCGTCTTCGCCGACACGGCCACCCGGATCGCGCAGCACATCTCCCAGCTCGCGATGTCCGACCCGGACGGCGGACTGCCGACGGTGTGGCTGTCGCAGCAGGAGCTCGCCGATTCGGTCGGGACCGTGCGGGAAGTCGTCAGCCGCATCATCGGCCGCTTCCGGTCGCAGGGGATCGTCCGTTACAACGGCCGTAAACTGGAAATCCTCGACGTCGAGGCCCTCGAGCAGGAAGCCGTCATCGAATAGGGCCCGGCCCCGGGAATCGCAGGCGGGGCCGGGCACCGTCCTAAGAGGAGCGTTCGGAAGCCGCCTGCGGCAGCGGCTCCGCTGCGGTGGCTCGCCGGGCGCTGCGCGGGAGGGCGAGTACGAGCACCGCCCCGATCAGCAGCGGCACCGCCACCGCCATGAATAGTGAGCGGTCCGACCACCCCGCGGACACCGCCACGCCGACCGCGATCGGGCCGAAGATACCGCCGACGCGGCCCACGCCGAGTCCCCAGCCGACACCAGTCGAGCGCATCTCGGTCGGGTAGAACATCGACGTGTACGCGCTGACGCTCTTCTGGCCGCCACTGACGCAGCACCCCGCGACGAAGTTCACGACCAGCACCACCCACAACGGCAGATCCAGGGCGAAACCCAGGAAACCCACACTGACGAACCCGATGAGGTAGAGCGCGCCGAGGGTCTGAGCCGCGCCGATCCGGTCCATGGCCGGACCGATGACCACCGCGGCCGCGATCCCGCCGACCGTGGTCAGCGTCGTGGCGGCGACGACCGCGCTCGGCGAGTAGCCGGCCTTCCCCAGCAGGGTGGGCAGCCAGCTCTGCAGGGCGTAGAACACGGCGAGGTTGATCGTGAACGCCGCCCACAGCAGGAGTGTGCCCATCACCCAGCGGTGAGAGAACAGCCGCGCCAAGGGAACGCGGTGTGTCGCTTCAGCCGGCTCGCCGAGCACTTGGACGTCCTGGGGGAGCGACGGGTCGAGCCGTCGCAGGAGGTGGGCCACCGGGCGGCCACGGCGCAGGCAGACGGTCGGTGATTCCGGCAGCCGACGCCACAGCAGCGGGACCAGGAGGACCGGAGCGATGCCGCCGACGAGGAAGACCGAATGCCAGCCGTAGACCGGGATCAGAGCCCCCGAGACAGCGCCGGCCACGACGAAGCCCAGCGAGTATCCGCAGTAGATGACGAGGACGAACGTCGCCCGGAGCCGCTTGGGGGCGTACTCGCTCGTCAACGCGATCGCGCTGGGCGTCGCCGCGCCGAGCGGGATCCCGGTGAGCAGCCTGATCACGAAAAGAGCCTCGACGGACTGCGCGAACACCGTCAGCAGCGTCAGCACGCTGAACGCCGTCGTCGCGGCCACGATCATGGTGCGGCGTCCGACGCGGTCCGCCAGCGGCGAGATCACCAGGTAGCCGATCATGAGCCCGATCAGGGCGGCCGAGAAGACCGGTCCGAAGGCTGCCGACGGCAGGTGCCAGTCGCGGGCGATGGCGGGCGCGGCATAGCTGATCGCCTGGGTGTCGAACCCGTCGAGGAACATGACGAGACCGCACAGGGTGAGCACGCCGTACTGCAGCCGGCCGAGCGGGCGGTCGTCGAGGAACTGGGGGAGCCGGACGGTAGGGGGTGAAGAGGGCACGATCAATACCTCGCTGTATCTGTTCGTGGGGGTTTTCGTACGCCGGAGCGGCTAAAGGCTGCGGCCGAGCGCCGCGGCGTGCTTCCGCAGCACCGGCAGGAATTCGCGGTGCATCTCGTCGATCGACGCGCGGGCGGCGAAGGAGCTGGTCGTCATGGCCGCCCGGACGCGGCCCGCAGAGTCGGTGACGGGAACGGCCATGGAGCGCATGCCGAGTTCGAGCTCTTCGTTGGTGTAGGCGACGCCGTCGATGCGGGCCAGCTCGATCCGGTCGCGGATCTCGGACCTGGTGACGAGCGTGTGAGGTGTGGTCCGGACCGGGGTGCTCGCCTCGAGGAGGGTTTCGACGGAGTCGTCGGGGAGCCCGGCCAGCAGGACCCGCCCGGAGGCCGATGCGTGCACGGGCAGCCGCGCGCCCAGGCGTACCCCGGTGTTGACGATGCGCTGGACCTCCGCGCGGGCGACGATGAGCGCCTCGGCGCCCTCCAGAACCGCGACGGACACTGCTTCGCCGATCTCGTCCCGGGCCACGGTGACGATCGGCTGGGCGAGCCGGGGCACGTCGGCGACCTCGAAGTAGACCGAACCCAGCCGGATCATGCGCGGGGTGGGCTTGAACCGGTTCCCGTCGCGGTAGAGGTAGCCGAGGTCGGCGAGGGTCAGCAGGCACCGGCGGGCCGCGGCCGGGCTGAGCCCGGTCGCCCGGGCCGCCTCGCTGACGGTGAGCTGCGGCTGTCCGGCGGTGAAGGACTCGATGACCGCCAGCCCTTTCGCCAGCCCCGCCATGCCCTCGGGGCCGCGTTCCGGGCCGCTCATGACGCCCGCGCGACACGGGCAGGATGGATTCGTCCGTTCACCGCGCCAGTACCTCCCGCGCGTCCTGCTCGACGTCGTGATCGTAAAGCCAGGCGCGGAACACGGCCGCGTCGGCGATTTCGGCGTCGCGCTGGGCGAGATCGGTGTAGGCAGAGTCGTAGCGCCGCCCGTTCGCGCGGGCGCCGTTCTGGACGATCGTGGTGCGGGGCTTGCGCAGCGCCTCGTAGGCCGCCAGCGCGTCCGGGATCCGGTCTGGCGCGGCTTCCCGTAGCACGGACGCGAGCGCGACTCCGTCCTCCATGGTCTGGTTCGCGCCTTGGCCGAGGTGGGGCAGCATCGGGTGCGCGGCGTCGCCGAGCAGAGCGAGGCGCCCCCTGGTCCAGGACGCCAGCGGTTCGCGGTCGTAGAGTCCCCACCAGTAGGTCGTGTCGACGTGGACGAGGAGCTTGCCGATCAGCGGGTCCCACGATTCGAAAGCCGCCCGCAACTCGTCGGGGTCGCCCTGGCCGGACCACGACTCATCGACGCCGGCGGGGTGCGGGAGGAACCCGACGTAGTTGAGCAACCGTCCTCCGCGCACGGGGTAGACCATGAAGTGCTGCCGGTCGCCCATCCACACCAGTTGGACGTCGGTCGGCCACTCCGGAACGGCTTCCGACGGGACCAGCCCGCGGTAGGCGACGTGGCCGGAGTAGACGGGGGCCGCCGGTTGCACGACGTGGTGCTGGAGGCCGGAACGGATACCGTCGGCCGCGACGACCGCGTCGGCGTCGATGGAGGTGCCGTCGGCGAACAGCACCCGCGCGCCACCGGCGTCCTGGCTGAAGCCGACGCAGCGCCGCCCCGTGGCGACTGTTCCGTCCGGAAGGGACGCGGCCAACGTCTCCAGCAGGTCGGCCCGGTGCATGCCGTAGACCCCGAACTCCCCGGCCGAGTCCGAAGTTGGGATGTCGCCGACCGGCGTGCCGTCGGCGTGGCAGTACCGGGAACCCGCGCCGATCCGCGCGCCCAGGGTTTCGACGGCGTCGGCCAATCCCATGCGGTGCAGGTGCCGGATGCTGTTCGGGGTCACCAGGACGCCGGCCCCCACTTCGCGCAGGGTGGCCGCCTGCTCGTGGACGGTCACGTCGAACCCGCTCCGGAGCAGGGCGTTCGCGGCGCACAGCCCGCCGATCCCGCCCCCGACGATCGCGATGTGCACAGTTCCTCCGTGATTGTTTTCGCTATTCGAAAAGTATTCGGTTCTCTTTTCAGAGTGACCATCGGGTGCTTCCGGCGTCAAGAGTCAGGGCGCAAATGTTGTCGTCGAGGATTTTCGGATATCGAAATCGCGCGGCTGGAATAAAAGTCACAGACAACCCCTCCGCCGCCGAGCACGATCTCCCGCGACGACGACGTTGGGAGGCGATGATGGTCGATCGGATGTCGCATGTGGACTCCGGCGAAACGGTGCGTGGGGTGGAGAACCTCGTCGAGGCGGCCCAGTTGCGGCAGACCTGCGCCACGTGGCCGACGGGGGTCGCGGCCGTCACCAGTGCGGGCACCGATGGGGTGCCGGTCGGTCTCGCGGTCAACTCGTTCACGTCGCTGTCCCTCGAACCGCCGTTGGTGCTGTTCTGTGCCGCGCTTTCCTCGACGACGTGGCCGCGGATCCGTGCCGCGGGGCGGTTCCTGGTGCAGGTTCTCGCCGCGGACCAGCACGACGTCGCCGAGGTGTTCGCCCGCTCGGGTGGCGACAAGTTCGCCGGCCTGGCTTGGCACCGGCGCGACGGGCTGCCCGAGCTGGCCGGGATCTCGGCGGTGCTGAAATGCTCGTTGGTGGAGGTGCACACCGGCGGGGACCACGAGATCGCCGTGGGACGGGTCGAAGCCGTCGAGACGTTCGGAAAGCGTCCGTTGGTCTTCCACGACGGCGCCATGCACACGCTGCCGCTCCCGCGGGTGGCCGGTTCGGGTGCGGAGGAGCGGTGATGAGCGGGAAATCGGTCAGGTTCTGCGTGCTGCCGGTGTCCGACGTGGCCGCCTCGGCCGCGTTCTACGCCGCGCTCGGCTGCACGGAGCGCGGAGTGGACGGTAACCGGTGGGCCGGGCTCGCATCCGAGTACGTCGCGCTCTCGCTCTGCGGCCCGGCCGATCCGAAACGTCCTTCGCGGCCTGCGTTCGCCGTGGTGGTCGACGACGTCCCGGCCGCGCTCGCGGAGGCACTCGAGGCCGGTGGGCGGGTCCTGTCCGGGACTGAAGGGGCCGACGTCCAGCTGACCGACCCGGACGGGAACCACGTCATGCTGATCGAACGGCGGGCTGACGGGAGCGGGTGATCCGGCCGGCCCGCGTTCAGGCGGATGCCAGCCGGACCAGGTCGTGACCGACCAACGGGCCGCCGTTGGCCTGGTGCAGCCGGCCGCCCGCGGCCAGGCCACCGAGGTCGATCGGGGCGTACCCGAGGTCGGTCAGGACGGCGGAGAACTGCTTCTTGGCCTCGTGGTCGTCGCCGGAGACGAACAGCACCCGGTTACCGGCCGCCGCGTGGGGCGCCGCCGCCAGGCTCGCCGCGAACAGGTGGTTGAGCGCCTTCAGCACACGCGCGCCGGGAGCCAGCGCGGCGACCTGTTCGCTGGTCGTCGGCTCATCCGGGCGCGGGCGCACCGAGAAGTCATTGGTGGCGTCGACCAGAATCCGGCCGTCCCAGGCGGGCAGGCCGTCGAGGACCGCTGTCACCTGGGGCCGTGGCACGGCGAGTACCACGATCTCCGCACGCGCGGCCTCCAGGCGAGTGCCGGCCGACGCTCCGGGACCGAGTTCGGCCACCAGTCCGGCGAGCGTGTCCGGCCCGCGGCTGTTGCTCAGCAGTGCTTCGTGGCCGCCCGCCACCAGTCGCCGCGCAAAGGCCGCGCCGATCGCGCCTGCGCCCAGGATCCCGATTCGCATGGTCTTCCTCCTGTCACTTCCGGACACCGGCGATGATGCCCGGCTCGACGCCTTTCCCGCACCAGTCATTCGACCGGAGTGCGACGGGTACGCCGGGGCCGGCACACCGGCCACTTCAGCGACGCTCCAGTTCGCGCCCCAGATCCTTGCGCAGGTGGATCTCGATGAAGTCCCTGAGGTAGCGGTCGTGAGCCAGCTCGTCGAAGGCCGCGGACAGGGTGTCGTCCGGGGTCTCGGTGAGGAGGACGATGCGCCACAGGTTGAGCGGATCGTCCTCCGCGCCGGCCACGGAGTGCTCCACGTGGAAGATCGGCTGGCCGGTGCCCGCGGTGAGGACCCGGCCGTCCGGTGTCGTGAACCGCTCGGCGCCGATGAAGAAGGCCCGCCGGTACTCGTGATCGAGGCGTACGTGCTCGACGACCGTCCCGTAGTGGTCGCGGTCGGCCCACAACCGTTGCTCCGACACCCGCGTGAAGTCCTCGATCCGGCCCCTGAGCACACTCGGGAACTTTTCCACGCTGCCCGGCTTCACGCCGTGCAGATACACATCGGGTGCCACCGCCTTGCGTACCTCCATGTCCCACAGGTGAGTGCCGGTGTAGGCGAAGGGAGGCCGCACGTCATAGCGTTCGCGCAGCACCTCGTTCACCTGCACCGCCGGCAGCTCCACCGACGTGGTGCCCGGCGCCTGCCACGCCTGCTCGAAGATCTCTTGGTGATCGAGCGTCCTGGTCATGTTGTCCCCTGTCCGAAGTGGTACGAGTTCAAGCTAGTCCAGATTTATGACTAAATCCACCCGGCCTCGCAGACTGACCGCGGGCCTCTTGCAGTGGTTCGCCGCCAAGCCGACGCCGCCTTCCCCGCTTCGCACGCGGCTTCCTGTCCGCACCCGATCGTGTCGCCGACCGCGGGCCTTCCGTCATGACCGGCCGCCGATGATCGTCGCCACGACGGTCATCTGACGGGCGCAGTCCCGGAGCGTTCCGCCGACCATGGTCTTCGTCAGCAGGAAACAAGCAGCTCACGACGTCCGCCCACGTGACCGGGGAGGCGCCACCGCCGGGGCTCTCAACGAGGCCGGGGGCCTGGTGCCGTGCGCCGCGAACGCCTGAACGCCCCACCGGTTACCCACCCGGCACCGCTTCCTGCGGCGGTGCCGCCGTCGCCACCGTCCACGGAGGACACCATGACCAGAACCCTCGGCCATCGCCCAGCAGCCCCGCCTGCCGCCGTCCCCCGGCCGGGACGGCTTCCGTTGACCACCCTCGCCATCGGCTTCGGCTTGGCCGGGCTCGCCGAGGCGTGGACCAAGGCGGCTCCCGCCCTCCGCCTTCCCCATGTGGTCCCGCAGGCATTCTGGATCCTCGCGGTGATCGCGTGGGTCTGGCTGCTGGCCGCACACGTCGTCCGAGGAAAACGGAGCGGGCAACCACTGCGGGACCAACTACGGCATCCGGCGCAGGGGCCGATGGCGGCGCTGGCGCCGGTCACCGGGATGCTCCTCGGCGGTACTCTGTCCGGCTTCTCGCCCGCCGTCGGCCGGAGTCTGTTCTTCCTCGCGTTGGCGGCATCGGCGCTGCTCGCGGCCTGGCTGTTCGCCTCGTGGTTCGAGGGACGGCTCGACCTGGCGGCGATGCACCCCGGCTATCTTTTGCCGACCGTCGCCCCGGGGCTCGTCGGGGCGGACGTCGCGGCGGCGCTCGGCTACCCCGGGCTCGGCTGGGCGCTGTTCGGCGTCGGGACGTTCTTCGCGTTCGTGATGACGGCGATCGTCGTGCTCCGCTTGGTGTTCCACACTCCGCTGCCCGACGCCCTGCTGCCGACCACCGCGATCCTGCTGGCCCCGCCCGGCGTCGCCGGGCTGGCGTGGTTCTCCCTGCACGGGCACACCGCCGACCCGGTCGCCCAAGCCGTGGTGGGTGTCGGCGTCGTGCTCCTGCTGGTGCAGGCCGCGATGCTGCCGCGGTACCGCAGGCTGTCCTTCTCGCTCGGCTTCTGGTCGTTCACCTTCCCGCTCGCCGCGGCGGTGGCGCTGGCCGAGGAGTGGCTGGAGATCACCGAACCCGCCGGATGGCGCGTGCTCACCGGCGTTCTCCTCACCGCCGTGACCGCGTTCATCGCGGTGATCGGCCTGCGTTCGGCCCGGTTGGGGAGGGCGTGACATGCCACGCCGCTACCTCGCCGCGCTCACCACGCCGTCCGTCCAAGAGGTGCAAGATCAGTACTGCAGCCGCGGCAGCGTCCGGCGCATGGTGGCAGGCTGGGACACCGGCGCCGTGCTCGGCGCGGACGAGATCGAGTTCGTCGGGTCCCGGGACGGTTCTACCTCGGCACCGTCGGCGAGACCGGCTGGCCCTACGTCCAATACCGCGGCGGCCCGCCCGGCTTCCTGAAGGTGCTTGGCACCGAGGGCTCCGCGACCTCGATCGGCTGGGCGGATCTCCGCGGCACCGTCAGTACATCTCGATGAGAAACGTGACGGCTTCGAACCGGGTGTCGTTGTTCCTGATGGACTACGGGAACCGTCAGCGGCTGAAGATCCTGGGGGAGGCCCGCGTCGTCGACGCGCGTACGGACGAGGCGTCAGGCCTGCTCGCGCGGGTCGCAGTGCCGGGCTACCGGGCGCACGTCGAACGGGTCGTCGTGGTGCGGGTGCACGGCTACGACTGGGACTGCCCGCAGCACATCACGCCGCGCTGGACGCGGGCCGAACTCGAGCGCGCACTGGGTCGGCTCAGCACGGAGGTCGAGGACCTGCGCGAGGAGAACCGTCGGCTGCGGGAACGACTCGCCATCGAAAAGTCCTGACATCAGGCAGTTTCGACGTCGTGTTCCGCAGCGGTGAGCGGAAGGGCGCGTCCTTCCGCGTCCGTCGGAGCACCCGCCCAGACGCGCAGCGCATCCATCGCCGGACCCAGAGCTTCGCCACGTTCGGTGAGGCGGTAAGAGACGGCGACGGGTGGACCGGGTTCCACCTCACGCAGGACCAGCCCGGCTTCCTGGAGCTCGGTCAGCCGTTCGGTGAGCACTCGCCGCGACAGCTGCGGAACCGCGGCGGCCAGCTCGCTGAACCGGGCCGGCCGCTGCAACAACAGGTCGATGAGCAACCCGGTCCAGCGCTTGCCGAGCAAGCCGAAGACCTGCTCGGTGTAGTGGCACGCGTGCAGCGGTCGCCAGGTCTCGGCCATGGCGCCAGAATACAACCAAGTTCTGATAAGTAACTGCTGGGTCGGTTTCACCGGTCGGTCAGGACGAGGTTGAGTGCGGCGCGGGTCGCCACGGCGTCGAGCCGGGGGGCGATGTCCGCCATGGCCGTGAACGCGGTGCGTGCGAGGTGCTGGGCGATCGTGGTGACCGCGAGGTCGTGGTCCCGGGCGCGAAAGGCCTCGACGAGCACCTCGTGGTCGGCGTCCCAGCGGCCGGTGGCCTGGGGGTGGCCCAGTTTCGCCAGCCGGAGGAAGCGCTCGGCGCGATCGCTCAAACCGGCGAGCGCGTCCAGGAGCATGGGTGCTCCCTCGGTGGTGAGCACGTGGAACTCGCGGTGTGCCTGCTGCCAGCGGTCGATGTCCTCCTCCGCCGAGTACTGGCGCATCTGCGCGAGTGACTTGGCCAGGCGTTCCACGAGCTCCGGGGTCGCGCTGCGGACGGAGATGCTCACCGCGACCGATTCCAGCATCACCCGCGAGGTGTAGACGGCGTCGACCTCGCCGGGGTCGATCGCCCGGACGACGGCCCGCTGGTCCGGCTTGTTTTCGATCAGGCCTTCCTCCTGGAGGAGGCGGAAGGCCTCGCGCATCGGCGTGCGGCTCACCTTGAGCTTGCGTGCGAGCGCGGCCTGCAGGAGCGGCGCGCCGGGAGGCAGCTCCCCGCTCAGGATCATCGCCCGGACGGCGGCGTGGACATCGAGGGCGAGGCGGCGTCCCGGCCTGCCCTCCCCTGGCTCGGAGTCTTCGGCGGCGTTCTCGCTCATGTGCACAGTGTATCCAGGTCGAGACTTTCTCGGGTGGGGTGACAGTGATCTTTTGGCAGATCGCGTGCTGGTCTCGCTCGAAAGATCCAGTGGCAACGTCTTCCACAGGTCGACCGAAGTGTGTACAGTTTGGTGCAGTGCGAGACCGGACTGCGGACGGAAGTCCGCTAAAGGCCCTGCTCGGCAGGGTGGCAGGAAGAGGAATCCTCGCCGACTGGAAGCAAGGAGGACACAGATGTCCCGATCGCTAGCCGCGGCGCAAGCGCCCTGGCCCGTCGTCGGCGACGGTGAAGCCGGTTTGCCGGAGCGGATGCGGGTGATGTCGTTCGACCACTTCGGCGATCCGGATGTCCTGCAGATGCACGAGGTGGATACACCTCAGCCCGGGCCGGGGGAGGTGGCCGTCCGCGTGGCAGCCGTGAGCGTCGGCCGGCTCCTGGATCTCAGCGCCCGTGCCGGGACGCACCCGTACGCCCGGATCACGCTGCCGCACATCCTGGGCGCCGAGCACGCGGGCACGGTCGCCGCGGTCGGGGCGGGGGTCGACTCGGTCCGTCCCGGTGACCTCGTGGCCGTCGTCCCGATTCTGACCTGCGGGACCTGCGCGGCGTGCGCGGACGGCGCTCTCGAAGCCTGCGCCTCCACCCGGATCATGGGGGTGCACACCCGCGGTGCCTATGCGGAATACACGGTCGTCCCGGCGGCCAACGCGCTGGTGGTCCCAGCCGGGGTGGGGCCCGTGGAGGCGACGGCGCTGGTCTGGTCCGGGGCGGTCGCGGAGAACCAGTTCGAGCACGCCGGGTTGAAGCCCGGTGAGTGGGTTCTGGTGCACGGGGCTTCGTCCGCGCTGGGGTCGCTGACCGCGGCGCTGGCCGTGCACCACGGTGCCCGGGTGATCGCGGGGTCGCGGTCGGCGGCCAAGCGGGAACGCCTGGCCGGGGAGCTGAAGGCCGAGGCGGTGGTCGATCCCACCGACCCCACCTTCGGGGAACAGGTGCGGGCGCTGACCGGCAGCGCCGGTGTCGACCTGGTCATCGACAACCTCGGCGATCCCGCGATCTGGAGCGCGACGATGGACGTGCTCGCGATGCGCGGCCGCGTGGTCACCTCAGGAGCCTTCCTCGGCGGGAAGGTCGAGCTGGACCTGCTGCGGCTGTACTCCCGGTCGCAGCGCGTCATCGGCGTGCGCAGCGGGAACCTGCGCAGCGCGCGCCGGGTCTGGTCGGCCGTGGAAGCCGGATTCCGCCCGGTGATCGACCGGACCTTCCCGATCGCGGAAGCCGCCTCGGCCCACCGCTACCTCGAAGCCTCCGCCAACACCGGCCGCGTCGTGCTGACGACGGCCGACGACGACTGGGCCGCGGCCCCGGAAACCCGAAGGAACTCCTCATGACGTGGTCACTGGTCACTTACCGCGGCGGCGGATCCGGGGACGGCACTGCCGTCGGCCTCCGGGAAGCCGACGGAACGGTGCGTGCCCTGCCGCACTATGCGGGACGGACCCTGCTGGACCTGCTCGAGGACTGGCCGGCCGCGGCGAAGGAGCTGCGCACGATCGAGGTCTCCCGTCTTCCGCTGGCCGGGCAGGTGCGGCTCGACGCGCCGATCCGCTTCCCGCGCAAGGTCGTCTGCGCCGGCGCGAACTACTTCGCGCACCTCGCGGAGATGAAGGTCGACCGGCCCGATCCGGTGGGAGCGCCGTACTTCTTCCTCAAGCCGCCGTCCACTGCGGTCATCGGCCCGGACGACCCGATCGTCCTGCCGGACCGTCCCGGACGGCGGATCGACTGGGAAGCCGAGCTGGGCGTCGTCATCGGCCGGCAGGCTCGCGACCTCGACGAGGCGGACGTCGCCGACCACATCGCCGGCTACACCATCGTCAACGACGTGTCCGCCCGCGACCGGCTGAGCCGCCCCGACGCCGTGGCACCGCCCTTCGGATTCGACTGGACCTCGGCCAAGGGCGAGGACACGTTCTGCCCAACCGGCCCCGGCGTGACGCCGGCCTGGTTCGTGGACGACCCGCAGGACCTTCGAATCAGGCTGACCGTGAACGGCATCGTGAAGCAGGACTCCAGCACCGACGACATGATGAACAGCGCGTTCGCCGTGGTCGCGGCGGCCAGCCGGATCATGACGCTGGAACCGGGGGACATCGTCGCGACCGGCAGTCCCGCCGGCGTCGGGGCGCCGCGGGGAGAGTTCCTGCAGCCTGGCGACGAAGTCGTGATCGAGATCGACGGACTCGGGACGCTCCGCAACCCGGTGGCCGACGGCGCCGTCGAGAGCCCGCGGAGGATCGCGTGAACCACGAGTTCGCCGGCAAGGTCGCGTTCGTCACCGGAGCGGCCGGGGGCATTGGGCGCTCGAGTGCCCTCGCGTTCGCGGCACGCGGTGCTTCAGTCGTCGTCTGCGACTTGGCAGACCCGAGCGGCACCGCGGCCGAAGCTGCCGAGCACGGCGTCGAAGTCCGGTCGCTTCAAGTGGATGTGGGCGATGCCGCCGCGGTGCGCGACGCGGTCGCCGCCGCCGTCGAGACGTTCGGCCGGCTGGACTTCGCGCACAACAACGCCGGAACCTTCTCGCCGGCGCCCTTGGCGGACCTCGGCGAGGACGACTGGCACCGAGTCATCTCGGTCAATCTGAGCGGCGTCTTCGCCGGGATGAAGTACCAGATCCCGCACCTGCTGGAGACCCGCGGCGCCATCGTCAACACCGCTTCGATCTGGTGCGAACAGGGTTCGGCGGCCCAGGCCGCCTACGTCGCGAGCAAGCACGGCGTGGCCGGCCTGACCAGAACCGCGGCCATCGACTACGGCGGCCGGGGAATCCGGATCAACGCCGTCGCCCCGGGCCCGATCCAGACCGCCATGACCGCCGCCGTCCCTACGGAAGCGATGGCCCCCGTCATCGGCCGGACCACCCTCGGGCGCTACGGCGAAGCGCCCGAGGTCGCCGAAGCCGTCGTCTGGCTCTGCTCGTCCGCCGCCGCGTACGTCAACGGCGTCGTGCTGCCCGTCGACGGCGGCTACCTCGCCGCCTGATCCCAAGGAGTTCCCATGATCACCGACAACGCGGCCGCCCGCGTTACCAAGCTCGGCTACGTCGAATTCACCACGCCGGACGTCGACCGTTTGACCGAGTACTACCGCACCTGCCTCGGTCTGCACATCGAGGACCGCTCGCGCGACGTCGTCTACCTGAACACCGGACTGGACCACCACAGCGTCGTGATCCGCAAGGGCGAGGCAGGCGCCCGCACGTCGGTGGGCTACGAGGTCGTCCGCGACCTCGACGACGCGCACAAGCGCCTGGCCGCCGCGGGGTACGAGGTGTCGCGACGCAGCGACATCGCGCCGAGCACGCCGGACGTCCTCGTCCTGGCCGAGCCCGGGACGGACGTTCCACTGCACCTGTACGAATCGCAGGCACCGGCGGAGGGCGGAGCCGAACCCAGCCCCGCGTACCGGCCGACCAAGCTCGGCCACGTCGCGGCGTTCAGCCCTAGCCTGAAGCAGATCCAGGGTTTCTACCAGGACCTCCTGGGCTTCCGCTGGTCGGACACCATCGGCGACTTCTTCGTCTTCCTCCGGTGCAACGCCGACCACCACGCGGCGAACTTCCTGGAGAGCGCGAAGTTCTCCGGCATGCACCACGTCGCCTACGAGATGCGCGACCTCAACCACCTGCAGACGACGCTGGACCACCTGGCGCGCAACGACTTCCGGCTGCACTGGGGTCCGGGCCGGCATGGTCCCGGGCACAACGTGTTCACCTACCACCGCGACCCCGACGGCAACACCATCGAGCTGTTCACCCAGCTCGACCAGATGATCGACGAGGCCAACGGCTACTTCGAGCCCCGGCCCTGGCACGAAGACCGGCCCCAGGTCCCCAAGACGTGGGAGGTCGACATCGCCACCGCCAACGCGTGGGGCCCCGTTCTTCCGGAAATCCTCGATCACTGATCCAGCAACTCGCACAACGACGTGGAGGAACCATGATCTTCAGTGAACTGACCCTGCCCGCCAACCCGCCGGGCGCCGAGCCGCTCGACCGCGAGCAGATCTGGCAGGGGCTGGAGCAGAAAGCGGTGGACGCCGTCCCCTACGTGGAGGCGATCACCTCCTGCCGCGAGATCGCGCGGCAGAGCCCGACGGTGTTCGACCGGGAAATCGAACTGCGGGGCGCCCGGTACGTGGAGCGGGTGTGGCTAGACCAGCCGAACCGCGTGGTGTTCACCCGGCTCGAAGGGCCGGTGCTGGGCACCATCACCAACGAGATCCTCGAGCAGAACGGCGAGCTGTCCCTGCGGTTCCAGTTCGCGCTGGCCGTCCGGCCGGGCGACGAGCTGCCCGTCACGGACCAGGAGCTGGCCCACGACATGGCCACCGCGTACCAGGCGGCCGTCGAGACGACCCTGGCCGCCGTCCGGTGGCGGATCTCGGAGCCGGTCCGATGACGGGGGGCGCGGCGACAGCCGTCGAGGTCCCGGCCTGGGTGAGCGACTTCTACGCCAAGGTCGACGCCTGCGACACCGAGGCCGTGCTCGCGGGTTTCGCCCCGGACGCACGCATGACCTACGGCGCGAACGCCCCGATGCCCGGCCACGACGCCATCCGCGCGGGCCTGGACTGGTTGTTCACCAGCTACCGCAGGATCGAACACGAGTTCCTCAACGTCTGGGCTGCCGGACCGGTCATGCTGCTGGAAGCCAACGTCACCTACGGGTGCCCCGACGGCCGCGACGTCACCGTCCCGGCGCTGACTGTGATCGAACACCGCGACGGGCTCATCGACGACCTGCGCGTCTTCATCGACCCGACCCCGACCCAGGCCGCGTGAACCATGGACCGTCCCGACATCGCTGTGATCGGCGCCGGAATCGGCGGGCTGACCCTGGGCCTGGCGCTGCGCCGGCACGGCATCCGCGTACGGATCTACGAACAGGCACCCGAGCTCGCCGAGGTCGGCGCCGCGGTGGCACTGGCCGCCAACGGCACGCGCATCCTGCGTGAACTCGGCCTCGGAGCCGCGTTGGAACCGCCGTCGGCGGTTCCGACGGAGCTGATCTATCGCCACTGGGCCCAGGGTGGCCGGGTCGCTGCCCACCCGGTGGGCAGGTGGTACGAGGAACGCTTCGGAGCCCCGTTCTGGGGCGTGCACCGGGCTCACCTCCAGCGGGCCCTCGCCGAGGCCTGGGGGACCGATGACCTCCACCTCGGCAAGGAGCTGACCGGCCTCCACCGGGAGGGCGATCGGAGCGAGTTGGTGTTCGCCGACGGTTCCGCCGCCACGGCCGGACTCGTGGTCGGAGCCGACGGCATCCGATCGCGGGTGCGCGCGTCGATCACCGACGTGGTTCCCGTCTATTCGGGAACGAGCGGGTTTCGGGGTTTGGTCACGCGGGACGCCGTGCCCAACCTGCCGGACCCGGACGCCGTCCAGTTCTGGATGGGGCCCGGTGCGCACCTGCTGCACTACGCGACGGGCCAGTTCATCAACTTCCTCGCTGTCGTCGAGGGGCCCGAACGGTGGGACGCGCCGGGCGGGACGGCGGAAGCCGCCGACGGCACCCTGGCCGAGGCGTTCCGGGACTGGCACCCCGCCATCCGAACCATGGTCGAGGCGGTACCCCAAAGTCCCCGGTGGGGCCTCTTCGCGCTGCCACCGCTGGCGCGGTGGAGCGCGGACCGAGTGGTGCTGCTCGGCGACGCCGCCCACGCCATGCTGCCCCACCACGGCCAAGGCGCGAACCAGACCATCGAGGACGCCGCGGTCCTAGCCGGCTGCCTGCACCGGTACGACGACGTCTCGGTGGCGCTGAAGGCTTACGAACGCCTGCGCCGCTGCCGGACCCGTCAGGTGCAGCGCAGCTCCTGGGTGACCTCGTCGCTGCTGCACCTGCCCGACGGCGACGCCGCCGCCACCCGTGATCGGCGGTTGTCGAACCTCGTCGACGACTTCAGCTGGATCCACGCCTACGACCACCGCGAACCGCTGCTCCAAGCCTGAGCCCGTGAAAGGCACCACCATGACCACACGCGACACCGCCGCCGCCCGGTTCGAGCTGGCGCACATGGCCCACGCCGAGCTGTACACCCCGGACCTCGAGGGCAGCCTCTGGTTCTTCACGCAGCTGCTGGGCATGCGCGAGACCGGCCGTCACGAGGATTCGGTGTACCTGCGCTGCTACGAGGATCCCTACCACCACAGCCTCAAGCTGACCGAACGGGACCGGCCCGGCCTCGGCAACGTCGGCTGGCGCACCACCTCGGCCGAGGCCCTCGAACGCCGCGCCGCGGCGCTCGACGCCGCCGGGCTCGGCCTGGGGTGGACGAAGGGCGACCTCGGGGTGGGCCGCACCTTCGCGTTCCAGAGCCCCGACGGGCACCCGATGGAACTGGTGTGGGAGGTCGAAAAGTACACCGCCCCCACCGAACTGCGCAGCCGCATCCTGACCCGCCGCTCGAAGCGGCCGCTCCAGGGCCTGCCGCCGCGCCGGCTCGACCACGTCAACCTGATGGCCTCCGACGTCACCGTCCAAAAGGAACTGTTCGAGCGCACCCTCGGGTTCGGCACCCGGGAGCGGGTCGTCGACAGCGCCTCCGGCGGCACCGAGATCGGCGCGTGGATGAGCGTCAACGCCCTCGGCCACGAAATGGCGATCATGCGCGACCAGACCGGCACCAAGGGCCGGCTGCACCACCTCGCGTTCTGGTACGGCGTGCCGCAGCACAATTCCGACGCCGCCGAGCTGTGCCGCGAGTACGGCATCCAGATCGAGGCCGGACCGGACGTGCACGGCATCACCCAGGGTGCCTTCCTGTACGTGTTCGAACCCGGTGGCAACCGCATCGAGTTGTTCGGCAACTCCGGCATCCTGCAGTTCGAACCCGACCACGAGACCGTGACCTGGGACCTGTCGGACTTCGACACCGGCCTGGCGATCGGCGGCGGCACCCTGCCTGCCGAGACCTACTTCGTCTACGGCACCCCCGGGATCGACGGCCAGGACAAGCTTCTCGCCGGCTGGCAGGACCGGGCGCTCGTCTGACGGCCGCGATGAGGATGCCGGAACCAGCGCCGTCCGAGGATTCGGTGCTCGGCCGCTGCATGCAGCTGCTGGACGCGTTCCGCCCGGACGACGACGCCCTCACCCTGGCCGAGCTGCACCGCCGCACGGGGATGCCGAAGCCCACCGCCTACCGGCTGCTCAACCAGCTCGTCGGCTGGCGGCTGCTCGCCCGGGAGGCGAACGGCTACCGGCTCGGGCTGCGGCTGTTCGAACTCGGCCAGCTCGTTCCGCGGCAGCAGGGAATCCCGGATATCGTGTCCCCGGTCCTGGCCCGGCTGCACGCGGGCACCGGGCTCACCGTGCACCTCGCGGTGCTCGACCGGACCGAGGTCGTGTACCTGCACAAACTGCAGGCCCCGGACGGGCCGCCGATGTCCTCGCGTGTCGGCGGCCGCATGCCCGCACACTGCACGGCGGTCGGCAAGGCGGTGCTCGCGCACGCCCCGACAGAGTACACCCACGCCGTCCTCGACAAGGGTTTGCGTCGCCAGTCGCCGCGCACGATTGTCGCCCCGGCAGTGTTCCTCGGCCAGCTGGAAACCGCGCGGCGCCACGGGTATGCCCGCGATGACGAGGAGTCGAAGATCGGCGTCTCCTGCGTGGCGGCACCGGTGTTCGACGCCGGTCACCACGTGGTCGGCGCGGTGTCGGTGACCGCCCGGACCCACGACACCCACCGCGCGTCGTCGGTCCGGGCGGTCCGCTTGGCCGCCGCGGAGGCCTCGCAACGGCTTTCCTCGAACCAATTCACCACGCACGGACTCGATCGCGCCTTCGCGTGAAAGCCTTCGCAGCACCCCAGGGAGAACAGTGACAGCACGCATGACGGGCAAGGTCGCCCTGATTTCCGGCGCGGCTCGTGGGCAGGGACGCAACCACGCCGTGCGGTTCGCGGAGGAAGGCGCCGACATCATCGCGTTCGACGTGGCGGCCGCGGTGCCCGCGCAAGGGGCGCCGGCGGCGTCACCGGCAGACCTGGCCGAAACCGTGCGCCTGGTGGAACGGCTCGGCCGCCGCATCATCGCCACCCGGGCCGACGTCCGGGACCCGGACGCCGTCGCCGAACTGGTGGACCGCGGCGTCGCCGAGCTCGGTGGCCTGGACGTCGTCGTGGCCAACGCCGGTATCCAGGGCCAACCCGGGCCGGCGGCACGGACGACCGCGGCGGACTGGCAAGCGGTCATCGACACCGACCTCAGCGGGGTGTTCCACACCGTGCGCCCGGCGATCACCCACCTCGTGGCACGCGGGGGCGGGGCGATCGTCATCACCAGCTCGTCGATCGGACTGCGGTCGGTGCCGAACCTCGCTCCCTACGGTGCGGCCAAAGCCGGACTGACCGGGCTGATGCGGACGCTGGCACTGGAGCTGGCGGAGCACTCGATCCGGGTCAACTGCGTCAACCCGACCACGGTCGGCACTCCGATGTTGCTGAACCCCACCAACTTCGCGCTCTTCCGGCCCGATCTGGAGAGCCCGGGGGAGGACGACGTGCTACCGGTCTACCGGTCGCTCAACGCGTTACCGGTCGCCTACCTCGATCCCGACGACGTCAGCAACGCCGTGCTGTTTCTCGCATCGGACGAGGGGCGCTACATCACTGGGGTCGCACTCCCGGTCGACGCGGGTTACGCGGTGAAGTGACCGCGTGTCGCGCACGTCACGCTCCGACGGTTGCCATCGCGAGTTTTAAAAAGTAACTTGGTTTTATCAGGTTCGCCCGTAGAGAGGTTGCCCGACATGACCGCGAACACCTACCCCGCCGCCCGCCTCGACCGGAAACGTGCCGCCCTGCTGCTCGTCGACCACCAGGTCGGCCTGCTGCTCGGAGTGCACGACCACGATCAGGAGGAGCTTCGGCGCAACGTGCTGGCGCTCGCCAAGATCGCGAAGGCGCAAGACCTGCCGGTGATCGTCACGACCAGCGCTGACGAAGGCGCGAACGGCCGGCTGTTGCCGGAACTGCAGGCCCTCCTGCCCGGCGTCCGGGTGGTGCGCCGTCCCGGGGAGATCGACGCCTTCGACAACGCCGAGTTCGAGGCGGCCGTTCGCGCCACCGGCCGCGACCAGCTGATCGTCGCCGGCATCAGCACCGACGTGTGCGTCGCGTTCGCCGCGCTGTCCGGGGTCGCCAAGGGCTACCAGGTGCACGCGGTGCTCGACGCCTCCGGCACGTGGAACGCGCTGGCCTCGCAAGCGGCCGCGCTTCGGATGCAGGCCGCCGGGGTGGTGCTGAACAGCACGGTCGCGGTCGCCGCCGAGCTGCTGCACGACTGGCGGGAGCAGGGCGGCGCCGAGCTGGCCGGGATCTTCGCCGAGCACGCCTTGCCGTTCTACGGTTCGCTGGTCTCCTTCGTCGCTTCCCAGCCGGAACCCGCGGGCGTCTGACCGCGACGGGCCCCCGGCCCGCCGGGGGCCCGCTCACCCACCAGGAGCAGATCATGGCCCTTCCCGTCCTGTTCGGAGCCAACGTCGACCCGGTGTGGCGGCAACCGGACGCACCACTGCGCCAGGCGCGAGCGGCCGAACGGCTCGGGCTCGATCTGGTGACGGTGCAGGATCACCCGTACCAGTCCGCCTTCTACGACACCTGGACGCTGGTCACCTACCTGGTGGCGAGCACCGAGCGCGTCACGCTGGTCCCCACCGTGTCCTCACTGCCGTTGCGCCCGCCCGCAGTGCTGGCGAAGTCGGCCGCGAGCCTCGACCTGCTGTCCGGCGGGCGGATTCAGCTCGGACTCGGCGCCGGTGCCTTCTGGGAGGCGATCGAGGCGATGGGCGGTCCGCGGCGCGACCGGAAGGAAGCGGTCGACGCCCTGGCCGAGGCCGTGACCGTGGTCCGCGCGATGTGGAGCGGGGAACGCAGCGTGCGCACCACCGGCCGGTACTACGCCCTGTCCGGCGTGCACCCGGGGCCGCGGCCGGGTCCCGGCCTCGGCCTGTGGCTCGGCGCGTACGGGCCGCGGACGCTGGCACTGACCGGTGCCCGCGCCGACGGCTGGCTCCCGTCGCACGCCTACCTCGGGCTCGACCGCCTTGGCGACGCTGTCCGCCGGATCGACGACGCGGCCGCCGGAGCCGGTCGGGACCCGGCGGGCATCCGCAAGGTTTACAACGTTTCCGGGGTCATCGGCGGCGCCGATCGCGGCGCGTTCCACGGCCCACTGTCCCGGTGGCGCGACGACGTCGTCACGAGCATCACCGAGCACGGCATGAACGGCATCGTCTTCTGGCCCGGCGACGACCACGAACGCCAGCTGGAGATCTTCGCCGAGGAACTCGTCCCCCTCGTGCGCGAAGACCTCGCCACGGCACAGGCGGAATAGGAGTCACCATGCAGTTCGGCATCTTCACGATCGGCGATCTCGCGCGGAATCCCGCGACGGGAGTCGCGCCGACCGAAACCGAGCGCATCAAATCGATGATCTGCATCGCGGTCAAAGCCGAGGAGGTCGGCCTCGACGTCGTCGCGACAGGGGAGCACCACAACCCACCGTTCGTGCCCTCGTCACCGACCACGCTGCTGGGCTTCGTCGCCGCGCGCACGAGCCGGATCCTGTTGTCGACGTCGACGACGCTGATCACCACGAACGACCCGGTGAAGATCGCCGAGGACTACGCGACGCTGCAGCACCTGGCTGACGGCCGCGTCGACCTCATGCTGGGCCGTGGCAACACGGGGCCGGTGTACCCGTGGTTCGGCAAGGACATCCGCGACGGAATCG
The DNA here is from genome assembly GCF_040614195.1 of Amycolatopsis sp. NPDC006125. Lineage (NCBI taxonomy): Bacteria > Bacillati > Actinomycetota > Actinomycetes > Pseudonocardiales > Pseudonocardiaceae > Amycolatopsis > Amycolatopsis sp. NPDC006125. The sequence continues at coordinate 47,969 of NZ_JBEXTZ010000041.1, read as the reverse complement.
CCCTGGCGGTCGAGAACTACGCCCTGCTGCGGCGATTGTGGCGCGAGGACGTCGTCGACTGGACGGGAAAGTTCCGCACCCCGCTGCGGGGTTCACCTCCACGCCGCGGCCGTTGGACGGTGTACCGCCGTTCGTCTGGCACGGGTCGATCCGCAGCCCGGAGATCGCCGAGCAGGCCGCTTACTACGGCGACGGCTTCTTCCACAACAACATCTTCTGGCCGGTCGACCACACGCGCCGCATGGTCTCGTTCTACCGCGAACGGTTCGAGCACCACGGTCACGGCCCGGCGGACACGGCGATCGTCGGCCTCGGCGGGCAGGTGTTCCTCCGCGCGAACTCCCAGGACGCCATCCGGGAGTTCCGGCCGTTCTTCGACCACTCGCCGGTCTACGGCGGCGGCCCGTCGCTCGAGGAAACGATGGACCAGACCCCGTTGTCGGTCGGCAGCCCCCAGCAGGTCATCGACCGCACGATGCGCTTCCGCGAGGACTTCGGCGACTACCAGCGGCAGTTGTTCAACGTGGACGGCATGGGGCTGCCGCTGAAGACCGCGCTGGACCAGCTCGAGATCCTCGGCAGTGAAGTGGTTCCGGTGCTGCGTAAGGAGATGGAGTCGTTGCGGCCGTCGCACGTGCCGGACGCGCCGACCCACGCGTCGCTGAAGGCCGCCGCCGAGCGGGCAGGGGAGTAGCCGGCGACGCGCGTCACCTCGGTGGTTGCCGCTCCGCGGTGGGCATCAGCACCTGGAATCTCGTGTCGCCGGGTTCGGACTCGACCCTCAGGTCGCCGTGATGGCGCTCCACCACAATGCGCCAGGCGGTGTCCAAGCCCAGCCCGTCGCCCTCACCGACGGGCCTCGTGGTGAAGAACGGTTCGAAGACCCGCCGCCGGTTCTCGGAGGGGATGCCGTGGCCGGTGTCGCGGATCTCGACACACACCTGATCGGAGACCAAAGTGGTGCGAAGGGTCAGCGTGCCGGCACCATCCATCGCCGCGACGGCGTTGTCGATGAGGTTCGTCCACACCTGGTTCAGCTCGGCGGGGTAGGCCGGGATGCGCGGCAGCCGGCGGTCGTAGAGTTCGGTCACCCGGATTCGCGGACCGATCTTGGTGTGGAGCAGGGCCAACGTGGCCCGCAGCCCATCGTGGACGTCGATCCACGCGTAGGGCGTCCGGTCCAGGTGGGTGTACTCCTGGGTGGCTCCCACGAGAGCCGACATGCGGCTGATCGACTCCTGGATCTCGCTGAGGAGCAGCTCGGACTCCAACGCGTGAGCCAGCCAACGCAGGGCGTCGCTCGCGAACGAGGGGCCGGCCGAGTGCGTGACCTCGGCCAAGTCGGCCGTGGTCACGCCCGCGCCGGCGAAGATGGAGGGTGCCTCCCACACTTGCTCCAGCGCGTGGGTCTCCAGCCAGCCGTCGATCTCGTCCTCTCGGTCGGTCCGTTGGAGCGCGGTCGAAGAAGGAACAGACGACAACCGGTTGACCAGCCGGTCTCGCTGCCGCAGCAACTCCCGGAGTGCGCGTGGACCAACACCGTCCTCGATGAGCTGCACGAACGCGACCTGCGTGGCGGTGGCCTGCCGGCGCAAGGCCGCGGTGGCGCGCTCGGCGGCCGCTGCCGGGTTGTTCAGCTCATGGGTCAAGCCTGCCGACAACTGCCCGAGGGCCAGCAGCTGACGTCTGCGGCCGACGATCGCGTCCGTGGTGAGCCAGTTCGCGTACGAGCCTTCCAGCAGGTGCGCGGACATCGGGAACCAGCTGCGGAACTGCGCGGCGAGTTCATCGGCCGGCAGGGTCAGCAGGACCAGGTCGCTCAGCGCGTGAACTGACGTCGGGTACGTCTGGTGTTCTTCGAGGTGGAAAAACCGGATCGCGCCGCAGTAGGCCCCACGTTGGCCAGAGCGTTTGAGCTCCACTTCGCCGCCGGCGTCCTGCTTGGTCATCCGGAGGGTGCCGGAAAGCAGCACGTGGAACGAAGCCGCGGGGTCGCCTTCGCGGACGACTTCGGTGCCGGCCGGCCACTGCGTCAGCGACGCGTGTCCGAGCAGCCAGTCGAGCTGGGCATCGGACAGGCTGCTGAACAGGAACAGCTCCCTGAGCGAGGACCGGGTCAGGTCCCAGGTTCCGGTGGCCATCACCGGGGACGGCGATCGTCGGGGTGGTGGCCGGCCGCGTTGAGGATCGGCGCGAGTTCCGCTTCGGTCCAGCGCGGGGTGATGTGCTGGGGACAGTTCCAGTCATAGCCGCGCACCCTGACGGTGATGATGCGCTCCACGTGGGCCCGGTAGCCCGGAAGGGCGACCTTTTCCAGCAGCGACGCGGCCTCTTCGGTCCGGGCGTCGTGAGAGCGGGCCTCTCCCAGTATCTTGAGGCGTTGCTGGTGGGGGTAGTCCATGAGGAACAGCGACACCTTGGCCGAGGCGCCGAGATTCCCCACGGACACGTACTGGCGATTGCCCCGGAAGTCGGCCCAGGCGAGCAGGCTCGCGCCGTCTTCCACGCCGAGCACCTTGAGGAAGCCGGGCGGTCCACCGCGGTGCTGGACGTACGGCCAGCCGGTTTCGCCGACGGTGCCGAGGTAGAAGCTGTCCCGCTCGGCGATGAAGCCGATCTCGTCCTCGCCGAGGACACCGTCGGTGTGCCAGCCGCTGGTCATCCGCTGGATGGCGGAGTAGCTGCCGTACTGCTTTTGTGCGGCTTCGACGGCCGGCGTTGTCAGTGTGCTGAGGTACCGGTGCGGCATGGTGCCCTCCCAAGGTCGGTTCGGTCGCGTGCCGGACCCATGGTGGTCGGAACTGCCACCGGCAGCGCCCGTCGAATGACCGTGACGGTGACGGTCACCTGGCACCGGTGTCGCGAAGGTGCGCCATCGAGTCGCCCGCGATGAACCAGTGCTCCGGTTTGCACTCGGTGAGCACCACGCGAATCGATTGCCGCTTCGCGCCGATGGCTTGCTCGGCGGCGATGGTGAGTGCTTCGCCCAGCGCGCGGAGTTGCTCGGGGGAACGCCCTTCGACGAGCGTGACCTGGATGAGTGGCATGGTGTGTGCCTTTCGTCGGTGGGTCAGCGGCAAGCAAGCTCGACCGAGCCCAACCGGTCGATCGAGGCGACGACGACGTCTTTCGGAGCCACCGGGACGGCGGCGGTCAGTCCGCCGGACAGCACGATCTCACCCGCGCGCAGTCCTTCGCCTTCCGTCCACAACCGGCGCACCAGCCACGCCACCGCGGCGGCCGGATGGCCGAGCACGGCCGCGCCGGACGCGGTGGCCGCGACCTTCCCGTTCTTCTCCAGCAGCACGCCGACCAGACGGAGGTCGAAGCCGGACGGATCCACGGGCGGGCCGACCACGTATCGGCCGGCGGAGGTGTTGTCGGCGACGACGTCCGGCATCGTGAATTCGTAGTCGGTGTAACGGGAGTCGAGCACCTCGATCCCCACAGCGACGCCGCGGGACGCGGCGAGGACGTCCGCGGCGGTGACGTGCGGCCCGGCGAGTTCACGGCCCAGGAGGAAGACGATCTCCGGCTCGCACCGGGGCTGGATCAGCGGCGCGGTGTCCAAAGGCTCGCCGAGGTCGACGGCATCCGCTGCGGCGAGATATCCGTGGACGGGGGAGGAGACGCCCACCTGAGCCTGCTTTGCCCGGGACGTCACACCCAGTTTGCGGCCGGCCAGGGGGCCGGCGGCCGCGCGCAGTTCGCGCTGTACGCGGTAGGCGGTCTCGAGGTCGAGTTCCGGGGATTCAGCGGACAGCCTGGGGATCGCGATGCGGTCGGCGACCGCTTTCGCCAGCTGCTCAGCCCACTTGCCGACGTTGTTCATCCGCTCACCCGCACGGTCACCGGTCCCAGGCGGTCGAAGTCGGCGCGGAAGACGTCCCCCGGGGCCATGGGGACGGCCGCGTGCAGCGCGCCGGTCATGATCAGGTGCCCGGGTTCGAGGGCTACTCCGTCGGCACCCAGGACGTTGGCGAGCCAGGCGACGACAGCCACCGGATCACCCAAGGCGGCCGCACCGGCGCCGGTGTCGATCACCACGCCGTTGCGGGTCAATGTCATGCCCACGAGCCGGGTGTCGAACCCATCGATCGGGACGATCCGGCTCGACGTCGCCACGGCGCCGTTGGACGCCAGGTCGGCGACGGTGTCGGCGAGCCGGACGCGCCAGTCTTCGATGCGGGAGTCGACGATCTCCATCCCGGCCACCGCCCCGGCGACCGCCGCCCGCGCTTCCGTGATGGTGACTCCCGGGCCTTCCAGGCGATCACCGAGCACGAACACGATTTCGGCTTCGAGCTTGGGAGCGATGAACCGGCTGAGCGGGATTTCGTCGCCGTCGCGGTAGACGGTGGACACCAGCACCGGCCCGTAGTCCGGTGAATCGACGCCGATCATCTTCTGCATCGGCTCGGACGTCAGCCCGACCTTGTGGCCGACGATGCGGTCGCCGTCGGCGAGCAGCAGGTCGATCAGTTCACGTTGTACCGCGTAGCCGTCGGCCATCCCGAGACCCGGCTCGTCGTCGGTGAACGGGGGGATCGGGGTCCGGGTGCTGCGGGCGTCGTAGAGCGCGCGGGCCTTGTCCCGCGTGTCTTTCACCGTTCGTCCCGGATGGCCATGACCACGGCCTTGGGCTCGGTGAAGAACTCGCGGCTGAAGTTGCCGCCTTCCCGGCCCCAGCCGGAGTCGCCCACGCCGCCGAACGGCGCCCGCAGGTCACGGACGAAGAAACAGTTCGTCCAGACCGTGCCCGCGCGCAGGGCCGCGGAGACCCGGTGGGCGCGGGACAGGTTCTCGGTGAACACCATGGCGTTCAGGCCGAACGGCGAGTCGTTCGCCGCCCGGACGGCCTCGGCTTCGGTGTCGAACGGCGTGATCGTCACGACGGGCCCGAAGACCTCTTGACACTGCAGCGGCGAATCGGCGGGGACCTCGGACACGATCGTCGGCCGGATGACCCATCCGTCGCCGCGCCCGCCGGTGAGCACCTTGCCGCCGGGATCGTCGAGGTAGCCGGACACCTTGCGCCAATGTGTCTCCGACGCCAACGGGCCGACCTGCGTGGCCGGGTCCCGCGGGTCGCCGATCACCAGGGCCTCCGCGGCAGTGACGAAGCGGGCCGTGAACTCCTCGAGCAAGGGACGCTCGACGAAGAGGCGTGAACCCGCCAGGCAGACCTGCCCGGCGTTGGTGAAGATCGCCCTGATCGACCAGTCGACGGCGTTGTCCAGGTCGGCGTCGGCGAAGACCAGGTTGGCGCCCTTACCGCCGAGTTCGAGGCTCACCGGCGTCAGGTTGCGCGCGGCGGCGGCGGCGATGATCCGGCCGGTGCCGGATTCGCCGGTGAAGGTGATCCGGTCGACCCGCGGATCGGTGGTGAGCGCTTCCCCGGCCGACGCGGGTCCGTAGCCGTGCACCACGTTGAACACACCGGGCGGGAACCCGGCCTCGGTCGCCAGCCGGGCCAGGATCGTCGCGCTGGCCGGTGCGTCCTCGGCCGGCTTGAGCACAACGGTATTGCCCCAGGCCAGAGCCGGTGCGACCTTCCACGTCTCCAGCATCAGGGGGAAGTTCCAGGGAGCGATCGCGGCGACGACCCCGGCCGGCTCGAAGCGGGCGTAGGCGTGGTGCCCGGTGTCCGAGGGATAGGCCTCGGAGGTCGCGAGCCGGGCGTGGTCGGCGAAGAAACGGAAGTTCCGCGCCGCACGGGGGACGTCCTTGTCCCGGGCGTCGGCGACCGGTTTGCCCATGTCGCGGGAGTCGGCGAGCGCCAGCTCGTCGGCGTGCTCCTCGACGAGGTCGGCGAGCCGGTGCAGCAGCGCACCGCGTTCGGCGTATCCCATGCGCGGCCACGGTCCTTCGTCGAACGCGCGCCGGGCGGCGGCGATCGCGAGGCCGGCCTCGGCTGGTCCGCCAAGGGCCACGTCGGCCCACGGTTCGCGCGTCCACGGGTCGATCGAGTCGAATCGCGAGCCGTCGAGCGAGTCCTGCTCCCGGCCATCGATGATGTGCCCGAACGAGGTCATCGCCGCTCACCCGCCTGTTCGATCGCAATGTCGGTGATCATGTCTTCCTGGCCGCCGACCAGGCCCAGCTCGCCGCACCGCCGGAGGATGTCGGGAGCGGGCACCTTGTACCGCTCGGCGGCCGTTTCGGCGTGCAGCAGGAACGACGAGTACACCCCGGCCCAGCCCTGCACGACGGCGTTGCGGTCCATCTTCGGCCAGCGGGTCAGGTACGGGCGCACGACGTCCTCGGCCGCGTCCAGCAGGGCCCCGACGTCGAGCCCGGTGTCGATTCCGAGCCGGTCGAACACCGCGGCGAGCACTTCGGTCGGGCTGTTGCCTGCCCCGGCCCCCAGTGCGCACAGCGATCCGTCGATGTACCGGACGCCGGACTCGTACGCGATGACGGAGTTGGCCACGCCGGAGGACAGGTTCTGGTGGCCGTGGTAGCCGACCCAAGCCTCGTCGCCGACTTCCGCGACGAGAGCCTCGAACCGGGCCCGGGCTTCGTGCATGAGCAAGGCGCCCGCCGGGTCGGTGCAGTACGGTGCCTGGCAGCCGGCGTCGACCATGATCCGCGCTTGCTTCGCCAGGTCTTCCGGCGAGACGCGATGGGCCATCATGAGGAACCCCGCGGTTTCCATCCCGAGGTCACGGGCGGCGGTGAAGTGCTGTGGCGATACATCGGCCTCGGTGGCGTGGGTGGCGACCCGGACCAGGTCGGCGCCGTGGTCGCGCGCCCGCTTGAGGTCGCCGACCGTCCCGATTCCCGGAACCAGCAGTACCGCGATCTTCGCTTGCTTCGCTTCGTCGCGAGCGGCGGCGATCAGGCGCGTTTCGTCGGTGCGGGAGAAGCCGTAGTTGAACGACGAGCCCCCGAGCCCGTCGCCGTGGGTGACCTCGATGACCTCGACGCCGGCGCGGTCGAGGGCCCGGACCGTGTCGCGGACCTGCGTCTCGGTGAACCGGTGCGTCATGGCGTGCGAGCCGTCGCGCAGGGTGGTGTCGACGATCCGCACGGCGTGCGGCAGTTCGGGCTCGTGGACCGAAGCCGTGATCGCCGCCCGGTCGGCGTCGGCACCGATCATGCAGAACACGGTGTCGCGCATGATCATCGGCGGCTCGACCGGGTTGAGGATGATGATCGCCTTGCCGCGGCCGGCTCCGCCGACCTCTGCGACGGCGTTGCCGGTGGTCCGGGTGAACTCGTCGATGTTCGCGCGGGTGCCGGGGCCGGCGCCGCGCGACGCGACCGACGCGATGATCTCGGCGTAGGGCACCGGGGTGATCCGGGAGACCGCGTGCACCACGGGGATCGTGGCCTGCCCACCGCAGGTGATCATCGAGACGTTGGGTGCATCGAGGTGCGCGTGCAGGTTGACCGGCGGGCGCACCATCGGCCCGAGGTGGGCCGGGGTGAGGTCGACGGCCTGGATCCCGGCCTCCGCGTAGCGCGGGGCGTTCGCGATGTGGGCCTTCGCGGAGGTCGCCTCGAACACGAGATCCGGCAGCGGGTCCTGCCGCAGCAGCCAATCCACGCCCTCCGCAGACGCTCCGACGCCTTTCGCGCGGGCCCGCGCCAGGCCGTCGGACTCCACCACGCCGACCACGTAACGGACATCGATCACCTGGCTTCGCTGCAGTTTGGCCAGCGGATCGGTCCCGATGTTCCCCGGCCCCACGATCGCTGCCGTCACCTTCGTTCGGCTCATACGACCCAGGTTCGTGGCCGCGGGCGCAAAGCCGAAGCGGACCGTTTCTCTCATCGAAACGGCAACCGTTGACGCTCCGGCGAAGCCGGTATTCACTGCGCTTCTTCCCGACGGACACGACGATTGCGAGGAACACCGTGGGCGAAATTCTCGGGATCGGGGTGACGCACTACCCGCCACTGTCCGGGGTGGACGAGGACATGGCGTGGCTGCTGCGGAAGAACCTCCAGGATCCGCTCGTGCCCGAGCACGCGAAAGATCCGGCCTCGTGGCCGGAACGGATGCGGCAGGAGTGGGGTTCCGACGAGGGCCGGGCCGCGGCGACCCGGCACCGGGAACGGCTGGTGTCCGCCCTCGACCACTGCCGCTCGGAGATCGACGCCTTCGAGCCGGACGTCGTCCTGATCTGGGGCGACGACCAATACGAGAACTTCCGCGAGGACATCATCCCGCCGTACGCGGTCCTGGCCTATCCCGACCTGACGATCAAGCCGTGGGCGACCATGGCGCACTCGTCGGGCATGGACGACAAGCCGAACGTGTGGAACGAGGGCCCCGACACGGTGCTGGAGGTGAAGGGCGCTCCGGACATCGCGAGGGGCTTGGCGAAGGACCTCCTGGAGCAGGGGATCGACGTCTCGTACGCGTACCGGCCTCTCCATCAGGAAGGGTTCGCGCACGCCTTCCTCAACACCTTGCTCTACCTCGACTACCACCGCCGCGGGTTCCCCTATCCGGTCATCGCGTTCCCGCTGAACTGCTACGGATCGCTCGTCGTGGCGAACAAGGGGTTCGCGGTGTCCCTCGGCGAGACGCCCGCGCAGCTGGATCCGCCGTCGCCGCCGCCGTGGCGGTTCATGGAGGTGGGCCGGGCCGTGGCGCGGGCGTTCGCCGCCACCGACCTTCGGGTCGTCCTCGTCGCGTCCTCCAGCTGGAGCCACGCCTTCAACACCGACAAGACGTGGCGACTCCAGCCCGACGTCGCCGCCGACCGCGTGCTGTACGACGCGATGACCAAGGGCGACTACGACGTCTGGCGCACCCGGACGACGACGGAGATCGAGGACAGCGGCCAGCAGGAGCTGCTCAACTGGTACACGTTGGCCGGGGCCATGGAGGAACTCGGCCGTCCGAAGCCGGACTGGAGCGTGTTCGAGGAGTCCTACGTCTTCAACTCGTCCAAGGTGTTCGCGGTCTACCGGCCGTGAAACCGGACCTGCAGCGCATGCTCCGGACCGCGGCCAGGGCGCTGTCCGGGGCGGGACTCGTCACGGCGTACGGGCACTGCTCGTTCCGGCGCGACGAGTCCACTTTCCTCGTCACGCCGGCCGTCCCACTGGGACAGATCGGGCGACGACCCGGCATCGTCGCCGCGGTGACCGGCGAGCTGCCCCGCGATGTTCCGGGTGAGGTCCGGCTGCACCAGGCGATCTACCGGCGCCGAGCCGACGTCGGTGGTATCGCGCGAGTGCTACCCGTCGCGGTGCGGGCGCTGTCGGCGCTCGGGTGCACCGCGCGTCCGCTCGACGGTACCGGGGCGTACTTCGCTCCGGGACCGCCGTTGTGGCCCGATCCCCGGCTGGTCCGGACGGAGATGGCCGCGGAGTCGGTGGCGGAAGCGCTGGGGAACGCGCCGGCGATCGTGCTTCGCGGCAACGGTGCGGTCGTCGTGGGTGAGTCATTGCCGCGGGCTGTGGTTCTCGCGCAGTTCCTCGAGACCGCGAGCGAAATGGATCTGGCCGTGCGGTCCACCGGTGCCGGCGCCGTCGAATTCAGCGCGGACGAAGCCACAGCCCGTGCGGTGTGGACCGGCGGGATCGAGGAGCGCATGTGGTGCTACCTCACTCGCGACGCCCCCGAAGCCCGACGCGTTCGGTGAGGTACGGGCCGGTGACGCTGGCGGGGTCGGCGGCGACTTGGTCCGGCGTCCCCTGGGCGACGATGCGGCCACCGCCGGGGCCGCCGACGGGGCCCAGGTCGAGCACGTGGTCGGCCGCGGCGATCAGGTCGAGGTCGTGGTCGATGACGACGACAGTGGCCCCGGCGTCCAGGAGGCGGTCGAACACCGCCACCAGGGCGCGGATGTCGGCCGGATGCAGTCCGGTCGAGGGCTCGTCGAGCACATACAGCACGTTCCGCTGGCTGCTGCGCAGGCGCGCGGCGATGCGCAGGCGCTGGGACTCCCCGCCGGACAGGGCCGGCGTCGGCTCACCGAGCCGCAGGTACCCCAGCCCGACCTCGGCCACGGGCCGCAGCGGCCGGACAATGGTGGGCACGTCGGCGTAGCGTTCCAGGGCTTCGTCGACCGTCAGCTCGAGAACGTCCGCGATCGTGAGACCGTCCATACGCGACTCGAGCGTCTTCTCACCGAACCGCGCGCCGTGGCAGGTCGGGCACTCCACCGTGATGTCGGGCAGGTACTGCACGTCCAGGTCGATCGAACCGAGGCCCTTGCAGGTCGGGCACTGCCCCTCCTTCGTGTTGAAGGAGAACTGCCCGGCGGCCTGTCCGGTCGCGGCCGCGAAGCGGGCTCGGATCGCGTCGAAGGCACCGGTGTAGGTGCCCGGAGTGGACCGGGCGTTGAGGCCGATCGGCGTCGCGTCGATCTCCACGACGCCGCGTAGCGGTCCCAGCTCCAGCCGGGCGACGTGGCCGGGCAGCGGCGTGCCGGCCAACTGTGCCCGCGCAGCGGGGACCAGGCTTTCCAGCACCAGGGCGGTCTTGCCCGTGCCGGACGGGCCGGCGATCGCGGTGAGCCGGTTGAGCGGGAACGTGGCCGTCACCCCGGACAGATTGTGGAGGCTGCTGACGGTGATGGTGGCCGGTTCGCCGGCGCGCGGTCGTGGCGCGCGCTCGACCGTTTCGCGGCCCGTCAGGAACGGGCCGATGATCGACCGCTCGTCGGCTTCGATCTCGGCCGGGGTGCCCTCGGCGACGACCGTGCCGCCCTGCCGCCCGGCACCAGGGCCAAGCTCGATGATCCAGTCGGCGGTGCGGATCACGTCGAGGTCGTGCTCGACCAGCACCACCGAGTTGCCGTTGCGCACCAGGGCGTCGATGGCCTTGCGCAGCCCCGCGACATTGCTCGGGTGGAGCCCGACGGACGGCTCGTCCAGGACGTACAGCATGCCGGTCGTGCTCGCGTGGACAGTCGAGGTGAGCTCGATGCGCTGCCGCTCGCCGGTGGACAACGTCGATCCGGCCCGGTCCAGGTTCAGGTAGCCGAGGCCGAGCTCCAGCAGCGGGGTGAGCGCACCGGTGAGCTCACCGACCAGCCCGGTGGTCAGCCGGGTCAGCTCGGCCGGCATCAGCGCGGGCAGGCCGCCGGCGAACGCGGCGAGGTGGTCGAGGTCCTGAGCACTGAGTTCGGCGAGGTCGCGGCCGTCCAGGTGGCTGGTCAGGGCCTCGGACCGCAGCCGGGAGCCGTGGCAGACCGGGCAGGTGTGCGTGACGAGGAACTTGCTCTTCTCCGAGCGGCGGGCGGCGGTGATGGCGTTGTCGTAGGTGACCTCCAGGGTCACCTGCCTGCCGTTGCGGCCCGAGACGACGACCTGCTGCCGCACCGGCTCGCCGTGCATGACGAAATCCTTCTCCCGGGCGGTGAGCTCGCGGTACGGCACGTCCAGCCGCACTCCCAGCTCACCGGCGGCGTACCGGCTCAGCCGCCGCCCGCCGACGTTCCACGACAGCACCGCGCCCTCGTCGATCGTCTTGCCTGGGTCCGGCACCAGCGCCGTGGGGTCGACCTCGGTGCGCACGCCCGTCCCGTCGCAGCCCGGGCAGGCACCGACGGAGTTGAACGCGAACGACTCCGCGCCCGGGTGCTCAAACCGCACCCCGCACACCGGGCACACGATCTCCATCCCCTGCGTGGCGACCGCCGGTGGCACATCGTGGCCGTTGGGACAGCGGTGGGTCCCCAGACGCGACATGATCAACCGCAGGACGTTGAGGACCTCGCTCATCGTCCCGACCGTGCTGCGCGGTCCGGGGACCGGTGGCCGCTGCCGCAACGCGAGCGCCGGTGGCAAGTGGTCGATGCGGTCGGCGTCCGGCCGCTGGGCCTGGCCGATCCGCCGCCTGCTGTAGGTGGACAGGCCCTCGAGGAACCGGTGCAGCCCTTCGGCGTACAGCGTCCCCATCGCGAGCGACGTCTTCCCCGACCCCGACACCCCGGCCACCGCCACGGTCCGCCACAGCGGCACGTCGACGTCGAGGTCGCGCAGCGAGTTGTGCCGCACGCCGCGGACCTCGATCGCGCGGGGGAGGTGATGCGGCCGGGGTGTCATCACGGGCTCCTTCACGGGTTGGCGCCGGACAGGAAGGCGGGGAAGGACCGGATCCCGGGCCGCAGCGCCGAGGTGGTGGCGAAGTCGGCCTGGTACCCCGGCGTGGTCGCGAGCCAGGTGTACATCGCCTGCCGGTCCGCGTCGGCGACCGCGTCGATCGGCGTCGGCTCGAACCGGGTGGGGCGGCCCGAAGCCTCGGCGAAGGCCGCCGCCATCTGCTCCGGCGTCAGCTCGTCGCCGGCGATCTCCAGCTGACCGCCCGGGATGGCGTCGGGGTCGAGGACCGCCCGGGCGGCGATCGCGCCGATGTCGTCGGAGGCGATCATCTGGACCGGCACCCCTGGCGCGAAGGCGTACCGGAAGACCTGCCCGTCCGCCTCGGCGGTGACGACACCGGCACGCATCAGGTTTTCCATGAAGAAGACCGGCCGGATCACGGTCAGCGGCACGCCGGTCGAGCGCAGCCGCTGTTCGATCGCCCACTTGCTCTCGAAGTGGGGGATCCCGGTCGCCCGGTCCGCGCCGCCGACGGAGCTGTAGACCACGGACGGCACTTTCGCGGCGACGACGGCGTCCGCGATGGCCGATCCCTGCCGGACTTCCGAATCCGCCCCGTCGGCGTTGTACGTCGTCATCGCGAAGACCGCGGCTGTGTCCTGGAAAGCGGCCACCAGCGAGCCCGCGTCCGCCAGGTCGGCGCGGACGGTGTCCGCGCCGGCCTCCCGCAGCCGGTGCGCGCTCGCGCTGTCGGGGTCGCGGACCAGCGCGAGGACGTGTGCGCCGTGCTCGAGAAGGTGGCGGGCCACGGCGCCGCCTTGGCGGCCGGTGGCGCCGAGCACCGCGATCGGGCTGCTCATGACCGGATGAAGTCGAGCAGGTCGGCGTTGATGGTGTCGGCCTCGGTGGCGGGCATGCCGTGCGGGAATCCCGGGTAGGTCCTGAGGGTGCCGTTGCGCAGCAGCCCGGCCGAGAGCGGGCCCGAGTCCGCGTAGGGGACGATCTGGTCGTCGTCGCCGTGCATGACGAGGGTCGGGACGGTGATCTTCTTCAGGTCTTCGGTGAAGTCGGTCTGGGAGAAGGCGACGATCCCGTCGTAGTGGGCCTTCGCGCCGCCTTCCATGCCCTGGCGCCACCAGTTGCGGATCAGACCCTGGGAGGGTTCGGCGCCGGGGCGGTTGAAGCCGTAGAACGGGCCGGAGGCCAGGTCGAGGTAGAACTGGGCCCGGTTGGCGGCCAGCTGGGCCTGCAGGTCGTCGAAGACGCTCTTGGGCAGGCCGCCGGGGTTGGCGTCGGTCTGCACCATCAGCGGCGGCACGGCCGCGATCAGGACGGCTTTGGAGACGCGGGATTCGCCGTGGCGGGCGAGGTAGCGCACGACCTCGCCGCCGCCGGTGGAGTGGCCGACGTGAATGGCGTCGTGCAGGTCGAGGTGGCTGGTCAGCGCGGCCAGGTCGTCGGCGTAGTGGTCCATGTCGTGCCCGTCGGCGACCTGCGCGGAGCGGCCGTGCCCGCGCCGGTCGTGGGCGATGACCCGGTAGCCGTGGGCCAGGAAGAACAGCAGCTGGGTGTCCCAATCGTCCGCCGAGAGAGGCCAGCCGTGACTGAACACGATCGGCTGACCGGTACCCCAGTCCTTGTAGAAAATCTCCACGCCATCAGCAGTCGTGATCGTCGGCATGATGCACTCTCCATTCCTAGCGGCGAAGCCTTCGCCTCGCCATCCGAAGGTGTCACTATCTTGGGCCCGGCTCCGCCCGGCAGGGCCCGTCAGATGACTGGTCCCCCGACGGTCGGCCAGGTCCTCCTGGCCGTCGGATATCACCTGCGCCGGTCCACGGCATGGGTCTGATGCACGTCGCAATCAGGTGCTCCGTGTTGAGGCATTTGATCGACGAAGCCGCGTCGGCGAGGACGAGAGCGGGAACGGGCCGCGCGGCATCGCGCTCATGGGCAGTGCGCTGACCATGACCGTGGCCATCAGACCACGGCGAAGCACCGCCCGCAGGCGGAGGTGGCGTGCCGGCACCGCGACCGAGTCCGGCCGCCTGCACCCGTACCATGCGGCGCGCGAAGTGATGGCCGCGCTGCCGCCCCGGACCGTCGGTGTGTTCGACGGTGGCGAAGTCCCGGCGTGGGCCGGATACCACTTCGCCGCCGAGGAGCCGAACAGCGTCTTGCGCCTGGGCTACCCGGGATGTCTCGGCGTGGGCCAGGGGTTCGCCATCGGGGCCCACCGCGCCGACCCCGACCGCCCGGTCCTGCTGTTCACCGGCGACGGCTCGGCGGCTTTCCACCTGTCCGAGTTCGACACCATGGTGCGGCACGGAATCCCGGTGGTCACCGTGGTGTTCACCAACGCGGTCTGGGGCATGTCGATCCACGGGCAGCAAGCCGTGTTCGGCCAGTCCGGGGTGGTGGTTTCCGAACTCGCCGACAGCGCCTACGAACAGGTCGCGATCGCGTTCGGTGCTTACGGGGAACGGATCGAGCGGCTCGAGGACATCGGTCCGGCGGTCGCGCGCGCGTTCGCTTCCGGGCGGCCGGTCTGCCTCAACATCGCCGTCGCCGCCGAGCCGGTGCACCCGACGACCACGGCGATGGTGGGTGATGTCACGGCGACCGACCTGATCGTCGTCCCCTACTACGAGAACATTCCGATCGGATGAGCAGCATGAACCCCAGCAGCACAACGGATCCGCGGGTGGTGGTCGTCATCGGCGGCGCGTCCGGGATCGGGCTGGCGACCGCCGAGCGGTTCGCCCGTGATGGCGCGACTGTCGTGGTCGCCGACCTCGACGGCGACCTCGCGACGACCCGCGCCCGCGAACTGGGTGGCCGCAGCTGGGCCCACCAGGTGCGGATCACCGACGACGACGCGGTCGACACGATGTTCGACCTGGTGGGATCCCGCTCGGGCCGTGTAGACGCGGTGGTCAACTGTGCGGGAACGAGTGCCGTCGCGCCCCTGACCGGCTTCGACGCGGACGACTGGCGGCGGGTCGTCGACGTCTGCCTGACCGGTGCGTTCCTGGTGATCAAACACACGGCCCGCCGCATGGATGAGTATGGGTCGATCGTCACGATCGCCTCCCTGAACGCGACCCAGCCGGCCGCGGGCATGGCGGCCTACTGCGCCGCCAAGGCCGGGGTGGTGATGCTGACCCAGGTCGCGGCGCTGGAACTGGGGCCGCAGAAGATCCGGGTCAACGCGGTCTCTCCGGGGCTGGTGGATACTCCGCTGGTCGCCCCGTTGCTGAGGGTCCCCGGATTGGCTGAGGAGTTCACGGACAACACGCCGCTCGGCCGGAGCGGGATCCCGGAGGACGTCGCCAACGCGGTCCACTTCCTGTCCACACGGGACTCGTGGATCACCGGGGAGACGCTGACCCTGGACGGTGATGCGCACACGCGCCGGTACCCGGACGTGCTCGCCAAGCTGACAGCCGGCCGGTGAGGTGAGAGAGGTCGTCTTCTGTGGATTTCCCGAGCAGGAGAGTACCGTCGGCTTGATCACCCTCAACGTGATCGACGTCGGCACGGGGCCCGCGGTGCTGTTGCTGCACGGCTTTCCGGACCGCGCCACGATGTGGCGTCACCAGATCGAGGCGCTCAGTGCCGTCGGTTACCGGGTGATCGCCCCCGATCTGCGGGGTTTCGGTGAAAGTGATCGCCCGGACGGTGTGGACGCCTACGCGTTGGAGCACATTCTCGGTGACGTCACCGGTCTCCTGGACGTGCTGGACGTCTGGTGTGCCGCCGTGGCCGCACACGATTGGGGTGCCTTGGTGGCCTGGGCCCTGGCGGGCGTGCGAGGACTGGAGGTGGTTCCGTGACTGGGCCTACGACGGCGCGTCGCGGACGGATGACCCCGGCCTCGACTGTCAGCTGACCGATCTGGCCCGGCCCGGCGCCCTCACCGCCGGCCTGAACTGGTACCGCGCCAACGTCCCCGCGGACACGTTCGCCCTGTGGGACCGGCACGCCGACCTGCCGCCCATGACCTGCCGGGTGCTGGGTGTCTGGGGCGATCGGGAGATGGCGCTGACCGAACGGCAGATGACCGACTCGGTCCGCTACCTAACGGGTCCTTGGCGCTACGCGCGCCTGCCCCGGATCGGGCGCTGGATCCCGGCGCACGCTCCGGGCGCACCAGCGAACTCCTGCGCCCACAATAGCTTCACTCCGCGATCTGGCGCCAACTGGGCTTGCGACCGTTGCAGATCTTTCATCGAGAACACACCCGTCCGGGCTGCGCTCTGTCTCGCACTACGCCTCGCGGACCGGCGGGGCCGCCAGGACCTCGTTGAACGCCTCCGTCGACGACGGGTGCGTGTAGATCGCATCCCTCAGCTCGCTCGCGGTCACGCCGTGGCGCATCGCCAGCGTGACCGCGTTGATCAGCTCCTGAGAGTCGATGCTAAGCAAGGCCGCACCCAGCAATTCATCCGTCTCGCGGTCGATGACGAACTTCATCAGCCCGCGCGTCTCGCCGACGATCTTCGCCCGGGGCATCCCGGCGATGTCCGCCACGGCTTTCTCGACGACCTTCACTGGAAGTCCCTGTTCGACCGCTTCGCGCTCGGTCAGTCCGACGCGCGACAGCGCTGGGGTCATGAACACCGTGTACGGCACGAACCTGCGATCCAGAGTGGACCGACGGCCCGCGCCGATCAGCTGGTCGGTGATGATCCGGCTGTCGTCGAGGGAGATGTAGGTGAACTGCGGGCCACCGTTGACGTCGCCGACGGCGTAGATGTGTGGCTGGCTGGTGCGCAGGGACTCGTCCACCTCGATCGCGCCGGACGGGGTGGTGCGCACGCCGGCCCGGTCGAGGCCGAGCCCCTCGGTCACCGGGCGGCGACCGGTCGCCGCGAGTACGTCGTCCGCGGCCAGCGTGTGCGTCCGGCCGCCGGCTTCGTAGGTGATCTTGACGCCCTCGCCGGTGTCGCGCACGTCCGTGACGTGGGCGCCGGCGACGAACTCGACGCCCGCGTCACGCAGGATCCCGGTGGCCGCCGCGGCGATGTCGTCGTCCTCGCGGGGCATGATCCGCGGGCCTGCGTCCAGCACGGTGACGGCGCTGCCGAACTGGGCGTAGACGGACGCGAACTCCACGCCCACGTACCCGCCGCCGAGGATCGCCAGGCGCTGCGGCAGGTGGTCGAGGTCGATCAGTTCGGTGCTGGTCAGCAGGTGGGCGCTCGTGCGCAGCCCGGGGATCGGCGGGACGATCGGCTCGGCGCCGGTGTTGACCACGATCGTGTCCGCGCCGAGTTCGAGGACGTCGTTGCCTGCGGTGACCCGGACCGTCTTCGGGTCGAGGAATTCCGCCCGTCCGGTGATCACCACCACCGAGTCGATCGTGTCGAGCATGGCGAAGTTCTTGCCGCGCAGGGCGCTGGTGAGCGAGCGGGTGTCCTCGACGGCCTGGCGGTGGCGTTCTCCCGGGCTGCCGGCCCCGGGGTGCTCGGCGTGGTGGACGAGCGCCTTCGTCGGGGCGCAGCCGATGTTGATGCAGGTGCCGCCGTACATCGCGGCGGACTGCTCGACCATCGCCACGCGCTTGCCGAGCCGGCCCATCGTCGCCGCGAGCGTCTTGCCGCCCTTGCCGAAACCGATCACGAGCAGGTCGAAGTGCGTGTCCTTCATGCGCCCATCATCCGGCGGTCCGCGCGATCCAGCCTCACGTGATCGGCTCGTTTTCCGTCGGATTCGTCTCTCGACACGTTCTGCTCGCCCAGCAGCCGACGGACCTCGGGCACCACCTCGCCGGCGAACGCGGTGATCTGGTCGGTCGTCTCGTGCTCGGGCCAGAACACGAACGAGGTGAACGGCTGCTCGGAGCCCAGCCGCGCCAGCACTTCCGCCCACTGCCCGGCGGTGCCCCGCACGGGCGAGGTGCCCTCGTCGAGCCGTGGCCGGCCTTTGGCTGTCGTGATGGTGCCGACGACCTGCGCGATGCGGCGCACGGACGCCGGATCGCGGCCTGCGGCGACGGCGGCTTTGTCGATCAACCGGTTGGCTTCACCCCATCTCTCGTAGGGCAGGTAGGCGGCGATCGGCGCGGCCCACCCGTCGGCGATCTCGCCGGTGAGAGCCAGCGCCTTCGGGCCCTGGGCTCCGGTCCAGATCTCGATCGGGTGCGCGGGAGCCGGGCCCGCTGGCACGCCGGCGAGCGAGTAGTGCTCTCCCGCCAGCTCGACTGGTGCCACGTCGTCCGCCCACAGCGCGCGGATCAGGACGATTGCCTCCCGCAACGCGGTGTTCGCCTCGCGGGGGGTGCGCCGGGGCACGCCCATCCGGGTGATCGCGTCCCAGTACCCGCCGGCGCCGAGCGCCAGCTCCAACCGTCCGCCGGACACGATGTCGAGCGCGGCCGTCGTCTTCGCCAGCACAGCGGGCGGGCGGAGGGGCAGGTTGGCGACGTCCGGGAAGACGCTGATCGTCCGCGTCGCGGCCAGGATCTGGTCCAGCACCACGAACGCATCCAGATAGGACGGCACGTAGGGGTGGTCCTGAACGCCGACCAGGTCCAAGCCTCCTTCTTCGGCGGCCAGGGCGCGAGCGCAAACGGAGGCGATGTCGAGGGCCGGGGTGAGGGACACGCCGAACCGCAGGGAGACGGCCGCCACAGCGTCGAATTTAGTCATGCTTTATGACTATCATAGTTGAGTACTACCTGGCGGACCGCAGATTGAGGAGCTGACGATGTCGGTCATCGAGCTGACCACGTTCACCGTGGCACCGGAGAACACCGAGGCGATGCTGGCCGCGCGCCCGGGCATGGTGGCCGCGTTCCGGGAGGACCGGCGCGGCTTCCTCGCCGCGCGCCTGGTCCGCCTCGACGAGCGGACGTGGCTGGACTTCGTCGAGTGGACCGACGACGCCGCGTGGGACGAGTCGAAGGCCAAGGGCGCCAACCTCCCCGCGATCGGTGCCTTCTTCGCCACCATTGGCTCACTGGTCGGCGCCGAACGCGGCGTGCGCTACGACGACGCCGAAGACGCCGCCCGGCGGGTCCGCACCGTCGCCTACGGCCCCGAGCCGTCGCAGGTCGGCGAGCTGTATCTGCCCGAAGGCGACGGCCCCTTCCCCGTCGTCGCCGTCCTCCACGGCGGCTATTGGACCGCCATGTGGGACCGCCGCCAGATCACCGACGTCGCCGACGACCTCGTCGGGCGCGGCTATGCGGTGTGGAACGTGGAATACCGCCGGATCGGCGAGCCCGGCGGCGGCTGGCCCGGCACCTTCCTCGACGTCGCTGCCGCGATCGACGCCCTCGACGGCCTCGACCCGGCCCTCGACACCACCCGCGTCGTCCTCCTCGGCCACTCTGCCGGCGGGCACCTGGCCACCTGGGCCGCCCACCGCGGCGCGCTTCCGCCCGAAACACCCGGCGCCTGCCCGAAGATCACCCCGGTCGGCCTGGTCGAACTGGCCGGCGCGCTCGACCTGCGGGCCGCCGACGCGGCAGGCTTCGGCAAGGTCCTCGCCGACCCGGACGCCGAGCCGCCGAAGGACGCGCCCGAACCGGCCCGGCCCGATGTGTGGCCCGCGGTCTCCGGCGCCGTCGGCGACGGGATCGTGCCGCTGCTGGCCGACGGGCACTACGCCTGGACCTCGCCCTTGGAACTGGCTGGTGACGGCGTCCCGGTCCTCGCCGTGCACGGCACCGCCGACGAGGCCGTCCCCGCCGAATGGAGCCGCCGCTACGCGGAGAAGGTGACCGCCGAGGGCGGCACCGCCCGTTACCTGGAGGTCGAAGGCGGCACGCACTTCGACGTCGTCCACCCGGGCCACCCGGTCTGGGTGGAGATCACCGGGTGGATCGGGGAAACCGTCACCGGGCGGCGGCCGGGCTGATCGTTAGGCTGTCCGCGGAAGGCGACGGCGAGGAGCGGCGGATGGTGACCCGGGCGGAACGCAACGCGACGAACCCCGACCTGGGCGTGCTCGCGGGCCGGTTGCTGTTCGCCGTGCGGCGCGAGCTGTTCTCGACGCTGGCGGGGCGGCTGCCAGAGCCGAACTGGAAGGTGCGCCCGCCCCGGCGGCCGTAACCGACGCCGAGATACACGCCATGATCGACTCGCTCGGTGACGTGGGGGCGAAGCTGACGGAAGCCGACCCAGGAGCGCTCAACCAGTTGTGCGGCGAGCTCGGCGTAGGGCTCCTCTACGAACCAAAGGGGCGCACCGTGATTGCTACGGTGTCGCCCCGTGTGGCTAGCGCGTGTGTCCGAGGGGGGACTTGAACCCCCACGCCCTTTACGGGCACTAGCACCTCAAGCTAGCGCGTCT
The DNA here is from genome assembly GCF_040614195.1 of Amycolatopsis sp. NPDC006125. Taxonomy (NCBI): domain Bacteria; kingdom Bacillati; phylum Actinomycetota; class Actinomycetes; order Pseudonocardiales; family Pseudonocardiaceae; genus Amycolatopsis; species Amycolatopsis sp. NPDC006125. The sequence continues at coordinate 27,657 of NZ_JBEXTZ010000041.1, read as the reverse complement.
GCCATTCCGCCACTCGGACCTGTTCTTCTCTTGTGCGCACAAGAGTAGCCCATCCGCGGACGCTCGTTCACGGGGGGTGGGTCACTGCGCGTGATCAACAGTGCGCTATAAGAGCGGCCGGTCACACAGGGTGAGGCGGGTAGGCTCCTGCCGAGGCCTACCCGGAGGAGCGCGAAGTGCCTGGTTGGCTCACGGGCGTCCTGATCGCGGCTGGGGTTGTCCTCGCCACGTGGGCGCTGCTGATTCTCCTCGCGAAGCTGCTGCCGCCGGGGTTGGCCAGGGATCTCGCGCGGCTCCTGCCGGACTGTGTGATCACCGTCAAACGGCTCCGAAAGGATCCGCGCGTGCCGCGGCGGGCGAAGGTCGCCGTCGTGGTCGCGGGGCTTTGGGTGCTCTCGCCGATCGACCTGATTCCCGAGTTCCTGCCGGTCATCGGGCCTCTCGACGACGTTCTCGTCGTCGCGCTGGCGTTGCGGTATGCGGCGCGCCTCGTACCACGAGAGGTGCTGGCACAGGCCTGGCCGGGCAACCGCGAGCTGCTGGACCGGCTCGTCGGGCGTCGTGGCGAAAAATCGCCGGACACCGACACGTCCGGCGAATAGCGTCCGGGTCGTGGATCTCAGCATGGACCGCCGCGCGATGGTCGCGGCCCTCACCACCGTCGTCCTGTGGGCGTCGGCCTTCGTGGCCATCCGGGCGGCCGGTGAGCACTTCGCGCCGGGCGCGCTGGCGCTCGGGCGGCTCGTCGCCGGCGCGCTCACCCTCCTCGTCTTCCTGGTCATCCGGCGCGAAGAGCTGCCGAAACGCGAGGCGTGGCCGGGCATCGCGGGGGCGGGCGTGCTGTGGTTCGGCGCCTACATGGTGGTCCTGAACTGGGGCGAACAGCTCGTCGACGCGGGCACGGCCGCCATGCTGGTCAACGTCGGCCCCATCCTGATCGCCCTGCTCGGCGGCTGGCTGCTGCGCGAAGGCTTCCCCGGGCGGCTGCTCGCGGGGCTCGCCGTCTCCTTCGCAGGCGCCGTGGTCGTGGGGCTGTCGATGTCCGGCCGCGGCCACGCGCCCGTCCTCGGCGTGGTGCTCTGCCTGCTCGCGGCCATCACCTACGCGGGTGGCGTGGTCAGCCAGAAACCCGCTCTGAAGCACGCCTCGGCCCTCCAGGTCACCACCTTCGGCTGCCTGATCGGCGCCCTCGCGTGCCTGCCATTCGCCGGGCAGCTCCTCGACGACCTCGCGACCGCGCCCGCCGAGGCCACCCTCAGCATGCTCTACCTCGGCGTCTTCCCGACCGCGCTCGCCTTCACGACCTGGGCGTACGCGCTTGCCCGCACGACCGCGGGCAAGATGGGCTCGACCACCTACGCCGTGCCGGCCGTGGTGGTGCTGATGGCCTGGGCGGTGCTCGGCGAGGTCCCGGGCTGGCTCTCGCTCGCCGGCGGGGTCCTCTGCCTGGCCGGGGTGGCGGTCTCGCGCACGAAACGTGAACCCGTGCTCGTCCGGCAACGGTTGTGAGACGGTTCGCGGTGGGTACCCCGCCGGCATGACTGACGCCCGTCTCGACGACGAGAACCCCGAGGCCGACCGGTACGACCGCGCGACGGTGGAGGCAGTAGGCAAGCTCACCGAGGCCCTGGAGACCCTCGAGGTCGCGCGCGGGCACCTCTACCAGTTCCACCGCATGACCGGCACCACCGACTTCGCCGTCGGCGAGGCCGTCGAGCTGCTGCGCAAGGCCGGCCACGACGAGCTGGCCGACCGCATCGCCCGCGAGCTGGTGGGCCGCAACGTGCTGCCAGGGCGGTGGACGTTCCAGGTGGTCGAGGACTTCGACGACACCTACTACCAGCCGTTCCGCGCGTTCGAGCGGCAGGCGCGCGAGCTGACCGGCGGGCGGCGGCACCTGTTCGAGGCGGAGCTGAAACGGGAGCGGCGCTCGCGGGGGGTGGCCGGGCACGAGGCGACGCCGGACGAGCGGGTGGGCTGAATGCAGACGTTCCTGCCCTACCCGGGCTTCGCCGAAACCGCGCGGGTGCTGGACACGCGGCGCCTCGGCAAGCAGCGCGTCGAGACGCTGCAGGTGCTGCGGGCGCTGACGGTGCCGAACTACGGGTGGCGGCACCACCCGGCGGCGAAGATGTGGACCGGCTACGAGGAGGCCCTGACCCGCTACGGGCTGGAGGTGTGCCGGGTGTGGTGCGCGGCCGGGCACACCGACACGTGCGCGGTGAAACTGACCGACGACCTGGCGCGCGCGGTCGGGGTGCCGCAGCCGCGGGACGAGCAGGCGCTGCGGGAGGCGGGGGAGATGCCGCCGTGGCTCGGTGACCCGGAGTTCCACCGCAGCCACCAGTCGGCGCTGCTGCACAAGGATCCGGAGCATTACCGGCGGTTCTTCGACGGGGTGCCGGACGACCTGCCTTATGTGTGGCCGGCATCGGATCGGCCGTCGCGGTTGGTCCGCTCGTGAAGGTGCCGGTGGTGGTGGGAGCGCACGGTGGGGTGGCGGGATTGAAAGGGCGCGCTGGTAGAGGACGGCCTAGGCGGCCGTCGCGGTTGGGTCCGCTCGTGAAGGTGCCGGTGGGGTGGTGCGGGGATTGGATGGGCGCGTTGGTGGTGGACGGCCTGGGGCGGCCGTCGCGGGTTGGTCCGCTCGTGTGGGTGCCGGTGGTGGGGGAGTGCCCGGTGGGGTGGCGGGATTGAAAGGGCGCGCTGGTAGAGGACGGCCTAGGCGGCCGTCGCGGTTGGTCCATTCGTGAAGGTGCGGGTGGGGTAGATGAGCGTGCTGGTGGTGGACGGCTTGGGGCGGCCGTCGCGGTTGGTCCACTCGTGAAGGCGCCGGTGGTGGTGGGGACCGGTCGGCGGGGGCTGGTGCGGGGGCGCCGCCGCCAACCCGGCCTGCCTGCGCGGTTGGTCCACCCGTGAAGGCGGGCGCGGGCGGCCCGGTCGGCGGGGCGGCAGGATTCCAGGTGGCGGCTGGACGAGCCCTCACGCCCGGGTGTCGCGGGGGCTCCAGTCCTCGCTGCGCAGCTGGTAGCGCCGCTCGGCGTACGCGAGGTCGTCCTTCCACAAGCGGGCCGCCGCGTGGCGCATCAGCGGGCGCAGCGCGGGCGCGGCGGCCCGGGCGAACCGGAAGCCGGGGCGGGACGACGCCGCCACCACCGCCTCGATCACCGCCGTGCGGGGGCGGCCGTCGCGGCCCGGGCCCAGCGGCGTGGCGTGCGTTTCGACCACGCTGCCGACCCCCTCGCCCTCGGTGATGCGCATGACGATCGTCCGCGGGCCGGGGCAGGTGAACTCCGCCTGGACGGGCACGCCGAGCGTCGGGGTGACGCGGAAGGTCACCGACACGACGAACCGGTCGTCCTCCTCGGCCACGTCGACCTCGGCCGGCGCGGACAGCACCCTCAGGCGCGTGAACGAGTACGGGTGGAACCACGAGCCGTGCCACGGGTCGAGCCGGTTGGCGATCACGTCCCGCGGCTCGCACACACCCTCCAGCCGCGCCACCGAGTCCACCCCACCTGCAGGCCGGGCGGGCACGACCGGCGCGGGCAACGGCTCCTCGCCGCCGGCCCGGTCCAGCCGCACCCACGCCAGCACTCCGTCGTCGAACGCGGGGCGGCACGACCGCTCGTCCAGCCGCAGCCCGTGCCACCGGCACAGCAGGCCGCCGTCGTCGACCGCGCCCAGCGCCATCGGCGCGCCCAGGTGCAGGCACGCCCCGGGCCCCACCAGCAGCTTCCCGGCCCGGTCCCGCCACGCGACCAGCTCGATCCCGGCCACGGAGAACCCGTAGGGCCGGTCGCCGCGCACGTCCCGGCTCGCCGCGAACACGTACCAGTTCCCCGACGGCCGCGCCTCGGCCCGCTTCAGCGCGGCCTCGATCAGCGACGGCTTCGCGTCGCGGTACGTGGGCTCCTGGCGCGCCCACGGCGTGCGCGGGATCGGTTGCAGCGGCCAGTTCCGGGGCCAGCGCGGTGCCATCTCACCCTCCTAACGCGGCCAGGGCCCGCAGCGGCGCGAACCGCCCGCGGACCGGCACGGTGGTCAGTTCGTGCCCGGCCAGCCCCCACCGCGCGAGCAGGCAGTTCGCGGCGTGCCAGCCGGTCGCGGCCGCGCGTTCCATCAGCGCGACCGGAAGATCGATGCGGATCCCGTCCCCGGCGAGCACGACCCCGTCGAACGGGGTGCGGACGCGGGGGCGGCGGGCGAAGTCGCCGACGCCGAACAGCGGGCAGTCCCGCCGCCACTGCACCAGCTCGCCGACGATCCGCGCGCCCGCGGTCTCCGGGTACAGCTGGTGCAGCCGGTCGACCAGCTGCTTGCGCAGCGCGACGAGCTCGTCGGCGCAGGCGTAGGCGTGCAGCTCGACGACCGACCCGCCGTGCTCGGCGGCCCAGGTCGCGGCCTCGCGCTCGTAGCGGTCCAGCACGCTGATGTTGTCCAGCGGATCGAGCCCGCCGGTGGCGAGGAACGCGGGCCGGTCCGGCGCGACGGGGCGGTCCAGCCACAGCCGGTGCACCAGGAACGGCGGCGCGATCCGCAGCCCGAGCACCCGCGACCGCCACTCCTCGTCGGCGAGATCCGGCGACGCCGACACGATCGACTGCAGCCCGGACACGTCCGCCGCGAGCACCACACCGTCGGCGGCGAGACCGTCGACCGACCAGCGGGAGCCGTCCCGCGCCACGGATCCGGCCTCGGCGCCGGTGCGGAACCGCACCCCCAGACCCGCCAGGTACGCCCGCAGCGGCTCCCACAGCGCGGTGTCGTAGGCCGAGTCCGGCACGTCGAACACGAGCCCCTCGGACGAGCCGAGGAAGTACAGGTGGAACATCGTCGCCAGCTCCGCGGCCGACATCTCCGACGGCGGCGCGAAGAAGCTGCGGGAGAACACCTCGAACGCCAGGTGCCGGGCGGCGGGCGGGAAGTTGATGCGCTCCAGGAAGGTCGCCGCGTCCACGTCGTCGAGCTGGTCGTAGGTGCCCGGCACGGACACCGCGGCCAGCGGCGCGGCGGCGCGGGCGTTGAGCCGCAGCAGGTCCCGGACGCGGAAGGTGGGGCTGCGCAGCGCGAAGGCGAGCGCGTTCCACGGCGGCGTGCTGGGCAGCCCGCGGAAGGTGTCGCGGCGTCCTTCGCCGTCGACGAGCGGGTAGTCGGCGACCGGGCGCAGCCGCGACAGGTCCGGGTCGGCGCGGCGCAGCAGCGCGCGCAGGTTGTAGTACTGCCGGAAGAACGCGTGGAAGCCGCGGCTCATCGACACGGTGCTGCCGTCGGCGAGCCGGTCCGTCCAGGCCGACACCCGCCCGCCGAGCTCGTCCTCCCGCTCGACGACCGTGACGGCCACGCCGCGCTCGGCCAGCCCGGTGGCGGCGGTGAGCCCGGCGATCCCGCCGCCCACCACCACGACCTCCGGCCGGTGCGGCAGCGTGCGGGCGTCCGCCGCACCGGCGGGGGCGCGGTGCCGGACGGCGCGGCGGTCGGTCACGCGGGCTCCTCGGGGTTGGTGGCCAGGAAGGTGTGCACGACGCCGCGCTGCCAGCCGGTCATCGTCTCGCTGTGCACGGCGGTGAACCCGGCGCCGGCGAGCCGTTGCCGGAACCGCGCGGCGCCGTCGAAGGCGAGGACGCTGCGCCACAGGTGCCGGTAGAGCGTCGCGTCGCCGGTCGCCACCCGCCCGGCCGGGATGATGATGCTCCAGCACACCGCGTGCCACACCAGGCGGGCGGCGAGCGAGTCGCGCACCGAGTACTCGTGCGCGGCGAACGTGCCGCCCGGCTTCAGCAGCGCCCGCAGCGCGCGCAGCTGCCCGTCCGGGTCGGCGAGGTTGCGGATCAGGTACGCGGCGAAGATCCCGTCGAACGGCCCGGAGATCCCGGACGCGGCCAGCTCCTCGACCGGGCTGTGGACGAAGTGGACGGTCGAGGGCCAGGACTTCCGCCGCGCCTGGGCGAGCATCTCCGCGGAGGCGTCGAAGGCGACGATCTCGGCGTGCGGCGCGGCCGCGAGCAACGCGGCGGTGGAGGCGCCGGTGCCGCAGCCCGCGTCGAGCAGGCGCAGGCCCCGGCCGCCGCCGGGCAGGCGCATCCGGCGGGCCGACAGGCGCAGGTGCTCGTGGTAGCCCGGGTTCGCGCCGACCAGCCGGTCGTAGGCGGCGGCGCCGGTGTCGAACGCGCCGGGCACCTCGTGGCGGGCCAGTCCGGTGCGGTCCAGGGTCATGCCTCCTCCTTGGCGGTGCGCCGTTCCCACAGCAGCAGCACGGCGGTGACCAGCGCGAACCCGAACAGGAAGTCCTCGACCGGGATGTCCCACGGGAAGCGCAGCCCGCTGGTGTGCTCGGGCGCGTACAGCACGATCGGCGCGCACAGCTTGGTGAGCCAGCCGTCCACCGGGATCTGGAAGCCGACCACGATCGCCATCGAGATCCAGTACGCGGGCTTGCGGAACAGCCCGGTGCGCAGGTGCAGCAACTCCCACGCGCACACGGCGATCACCGCGAGCACCGCGGGCAGCGTGTACCCCAGCCCGGTCACCGGCGCACCTTCCGCAGCTCCCGCAGGCGGCCGAGCATCGCCTGCACGCACCCGTAGGTCAGCACCCCGCACACCGGGATGACCAGGAAGAACAGCAGCTCCTCCAGCGGGATGGCGAACGGCAGCCGCACCCCGGTGACGTAGTCGGGGTTGTACCACCAGACTTCGGCGGCGATCGCGATCGCGTCCCAGACGAGGAACACCAGCGCGACCGGCAGCACCGCGCGCGCCAGCGCGACCGGGCGCCGGTAGACGCGCGCGCCCAGGAACTCCAGCGGCAGGGTGATCGCCAGGCACCCCGCCAGGACGAGCAGGTACTGGTAGTGGTCCATTCACGCCCACCTCTCCGTCGCGGCCGCGGTCAGGTCCGCCGCCCGCCGGCCGCGCCGCGCCCACATCGCCCGCGCCAGCCCGGACAGCGCCAGCCGCGCCCGGCGGGCGCGGCCGACCCGGGCCCGGTGGGCGAACACCGCGAACCCGGCCGCCTCGATCCGGTCCAGGATCTCCGAGTACAGCACCAGAGCGGTCGCGATGCACGGCCGGGACACCGGGTGCAGCCGGTCGATGCCGTCGCGCGCGTAGGCGTAGATCTCGCGGGTGGTGGCGTGCTGGGCGGCCAGCGCCTCGCGCACCCTGGGGTCGGTGCGGCCGTTGCGGTGGCACCACAGCAGCAGGTCCCGGTCGACGCCGAACGCGGCGAGCTCGTCGGCGGGCAGGTAGACGCGGCCGCGGTCGAGGTCCTCGGCGACGTCGCGCAGGAAGTTGGTCAGCTGGAAGGCCTTGCCCAGCGCCGCCGCGTAGGGCGCGGCCTCCGCCGGCTCGCCGACCGTGCCCAGCACGGGCAGCATCTGCAGGCCGATCACCTCCGCCGAGCCGTACACGTAGCGGTCCAGGGCGGCGCGGTCGGCGTAGCCGGTGACGGTGAGGTCCATCCGCATCGAGTCGAGGAACGCGGTGAACAGGTCGCGGCGGATCCCGTAGCGGCCCGCGGTGTCCACCACGGCCGCGAGAACCGGGTCGTCGCTGCGGCCGCTGTCCAGCCCGGCGAACAGCTCCGCGGAAAGCGCTTCCAGGCGGCCGGCCGGATCGCTGCCAGGGGGAGCGGAGTCGACGATGTCGTCGGCGAAGCGGGCGAACCCGTAGAGCGCGTGCACGGCCGGGCGCTGCGCCTTGGTCAGCAGGCGCGTGGCGAGGTAGTAGGTGCGGCCGTGCTCGGCGTTGAGGCGGCGGCAGCGGACGTAGGCCTCGCGCAGGCGCGGTTCGGTGATCCCGGCGGCGTCCAGGGCCCCGGTCATCGCGCCGCCACCAGTGGGCGGGTCACGTGGGCGCCGGTGATGCGGTCGGCGGCGAGGCGGCCGGACACCAGGGCGGTCGGCACGCCCACCCCGGGCGCGGTGCTGCCGCCGGCGAGCACCACGTTGCCGGTGCCGCGCACCAGGTTGCGCGGCCGGAACGGGCCGGTCTGCGCGACGGTGTGCGCCAGCGCGAACGGCGTGCCGGCCAGCATGCCCTGCCGCGCCCAGTCGGCCGGGGTGACGACGTGCCTGGCCTCGATGCCGTCGCCGAGCCCGGGCAGCAGCCGCTCGGCGACGTGGCCGAGGACCTCGTCGGCGTAGGCGTCCCCGACGCGGTCCCAGTCCACCGGGCCGCGCCGCAGGTTCGGCGCGGGCGCCAGCACGTAGAGCAGGTCGCGCCCGTCCGGCGCGAGCGCGGGGTCGGTGGCCGTCGGACGGGTCACCAGCAGGGAGGGATCGCTCATCAGCCGCCCTTCGTGGATCAGCTCGTGAAACGTCCGCCGCCACGCCGCGCCGAACAGGATGGTGTGGTGCGCGGTGTCGCACCGCCGCCGCGTGCCGACGTGCACGACGACCGCGGACGGCGCGGGCCGCAGCGGCACCGGCCGTCGCGGGGTCCGGCCGAGCAGCTCGTAGGCGGCGGGCAGTTCGGTGGTGAGCACGACCGCGTCGGTGGGCAGGCTGCCGCCGGTGGTCTCCACCGCGGTCACCCGGGAGCCGGACCGCCGCAGCGCCGTGACCTCGGCGCCGTAGCGGAACTCCACCCCGGCGTCCGCGGCCGCCGCGGCCAGGGCGTCGGGCAGCGCGCGCATGCCGCCGCGCGGGAAGAACACCCCGGCCACGGTGTCCATGTAGGCGATCACCGCGTACACGGCCAGCGCGTGCTGGGGCGACTGCCCGGCGTAGAGCGACTGGAAGGAGAACACCCGGCGCAGCCGCTCGTCGCGGAGGAAGCGGCCGATCTTGCGGTCCAGCGGCCCGAAGGCGCCCATCGCGACCAGCCGGGCCAGGTGCGGGGTGACCAGGGCGAGCGGGGAGTCGAAGTTGGCGGCGATGAACCGGTCGAACTCGGTCCGGTACAGCCGGGTCAGCCACTCGCGCAGCCGCCGGTACCCGTCCGCTTCGGACGGCCCGGCGAACGCCCGCACCGCTTCGGTCATCGCCTCGGGATCGCTGTGCACGTCGAGGCTGCTGCCGTCGGCGAAGCGGGCGCGGTAGGCGGGGGTGACCGGGACGAGGTCGAGCCGGTTCGCGACGCTGTCGCCGACCGCGGCGAGGGTCTCGTCGACCAGGTCGGGCATGGTCAGCACGGTGGGCCCGGTGTCCATGCGGTAACCGCCCAGGTCCAGGCGTCCCGTCCGGCCGCCGGGCACCGGCTCGCGCTCCACGACGGTCACCTGCCGTCCCCGCCCGGCCAGGTGCAGCGCCGCCGCCAGCCCGGACAGTCCCGCCCCCACCACGACGATCCGATCCGCCGGGCCCGTCACGGTCCGCATCCAGCCACCCCTCACTCGACTACCCGGACAGGTAAAACGTTGCACGAACGTTGCGCCGTTGTCCACTCGGTGAGCCTGCCGCCCTGCGGACTAGCGTAGGTGACGGACGCCGGGGCGACCGGGCACGAGGAGGACGTGGTGGGAGACCTGCTGGGCCGCGGGCCCGCGCCGAGGAAGCGGTTGCGGGAGCTGCTGGCGGCGCCGGGGCCGCTGGTGGCGCCCGGGGCCTACGACGCGCTCACCGCGCGCCTGGTCGAGCAGGCCGGGTTCGACGTGGTCTACATGACCGGGTTCGGCACCACCGCCTCGCTGATCGGGCGGCCGGACGTCGGCCTGCTGACCGGCACGGAGATGATCGACAACGCGCGGCGGATCGTGTCGGCCGTCGACGTCCCGGTGATCGCCGACGCCGACACCGGCTACGGCAACGCCCTCAACGTGGTCCGCACCGTGCAGGCCTACGAGCAGGCCGGGGTGGCGGGCATCCACCTGGAGGACCAGGTCAGCCCGAAGAAGTGCGGGCACCTGAGCGGCAAGGCCGTCATCCCGCGGGAGGAGATGGCCGGCAAGCTGCGCGCGGCCGCCGCGGCCCGCCGGGATCCGGACTTCGTGCTGATCGCGCGCACCGACGCCGCCGCCGTGCACGGGCTCGCCGACGCGATCGAGCGCGCCCGCGCCTACGCCGAGGCCGGCGCCGACCTGCTGTTCGTGGAGGCCCCGACCAGCGAGGAGGACATCGCCACCGTCGCGCGGGAGCTGTCCGGGGCCGCCCCGCTGGTGTTCAACTGGGCGGAGGGCGGCCGCACCCCGCCGCTGTCCCTGGAGCGGATCCGCGAGCTGGGCTTCTCGCTCGTGCTCTACCCGATCGGCACGCTGCTCGCCGCGACCGCGGGGGTCCGCGCCCTGCTGGACACCGTGCGCCGGGACGGGACCCCCGCGGCCGCGCTGCCCGGACTGCCGTCGTTCGGCGAGTTCACCGACCTCGTCGGGCTGCCCGAGGTGAGCGATCTCGAGGCGCGGTTCGCGGGGGAGTCCGGTTAGGACACCTGCGGCACGCCCTTGACGAACTCCAGGTTGAGGCCGAACAGGCCGCGTGCGGCGCGCTGGCCGTTGAGCCAGCCGTGGAAGTAGATCCGCCCGCCGACGACGTCCGCCCCGCCGGGGCCTTCGGTGGCGTGGCCGACCGACTCGGTGGTCAGCAGCGGCTGGTCGGCCTTGGTGTACGGGCCGGTCAGCGAGGACGCCGTGGCGTAGCGGGTCTGGTAGGTGGCGTTGCGGTAGTCGTCGGCGGAGTAGAACAGCACGTACTGGCCGCCGCGCTGGGTGATCACCGGCGCTTCGACGATGCCCTTCTCCTCGGGGCGGTCCGCGCGCAGGATCTCGGTGCGCGGGCCGTCGGGCGCGGTGCCGTCCTGGGTCATCTTCTGCACGAAGATCGCCGAGGCGCCGCCGCCGGGGTGCTCGCCCTTGTAGAGCAGGTAGCGGGTGCCGTCGCGGCTCTGGAAGGTCTGCGGGTCGATGTCGCCCTTGTCGCCAGGGTCGCAGATCAGCGGCGCGTCCCCGGCCGGCTGGTAGGGGCCCGCCACGGAGTTCGCGACCGCCGTGCCGATGCAGCGGTGCCGGTCCGTTTTGGACACCGCCGCGTAGTACATGAGGAAGGTGCCGTCCGCGCGGCGGGTCACGTCGGGCGCCCAGTAGCCGCCCTTGGGGTCCACCCAGGACGGATCGGCGGCCAGCGCGTCGCCGGTGACGCGCCACGGCCCGTCGGCGTCCTTGGCGACGGCGACGGGGATCCGGCCGGACGGGCCGCCGGTGGCGAAGGCGTGGTAGTCGGTGCCGATCTTGAGCACGTCGGGGTCCGGGAAGTCCTGGTTCAGCAGCACCCGCGGGGCGGGCGCGGCCTGCGCCACGGCACCCGGCAGCAGCGCCGAGGAGAGCAGGATTCCCAGGCAGGTCAACGCTCTCGCGGTCCTGGGCCGCCGGCGCGGGCGGGGCGGGTCGTCGGGTTCGCGGGCCTTGGTGATCTTGCCTGCCGTGTCCACGGCGCAGGAGTTACCCGGGCGGTGGAGGGACTAATCTCCTCCCTTCGGGCCGCGCGCGGTGCCCGGTGCGGTGACGACGGGCACGGCGCGGGCACTCGTCCGGTGATCCGCGCGGCTCCGATGGAGGAGCCGTCGGTGCGGACGGTCACCGGGCGCGGGTCAGGACCGCGCGGCCGCCGGCACGGCTTCGAGCAGGTACCAGCGCCAGAACTCCCGCCGGGCGGCGGAGTCGCTGCCGTCCAGCCACGTAGGACCGCCCGCCGCGGCGTTGGCCGCGTAGAAGCAGGGCGACCAGTCGTCGGGGTCGAGGTCGGTCTCGTCGTCGACGTCGCCGGGTTCCTCTGGCCTGCCGAACACCAGGTTGCGCGCCACGGCCCAGTATGCGAGACCGGCGGACACGGCGGTGCCGCCGCGCAGCGAGAGGTTGTCCAGGTGGGTGTGCGCGTCCCGGACGGCCTGCTTCAGGCCCGTGGCGGCGGGGTCGGCCTGCGCGGCGGCGAGCAGCCGCACCGGCTCGTCGTCGCCGGGGAACGCGGCGTCCCAGATCGGCCGGACCCGTTGCGCGCACAGCAGTTCCAGCCTGGACAGCGCGTCGTCGCCCAGTTCGGTGTGGATGGCGCGCCGGTCGGCGTAGGGCAGTGCGCCGTCGGGCGGCAACGCGTCCGCGAGGCGGGTCAGGGTGTCAGTGTCGAGGTGTGGCACTCATCGTCCCGTTGGTGTGGAAGGTGAAATCGTGGTGCGGGTCGGAGACATGCTGGGGGATCCCGCGGTGCTGCGCAAGGGCGAGGAAGAACCCCTGGCAGTCGTCGCACATCGTGGACGACACGCGGATCGGCGCGTCGGGGTCGAGGTAGGCGGCTTGGCGCTCGGCGTGCATCGCGAAGTACCGCCCGAACACTCCCAGGTCCCGTCCGTTCGGCTCGGCGACCAGCGGGTGGCCGATCTGCTGGTGGAACTGCCGCATGTCGTTGAAGGAGGGCCGGGTGAAGTGCGGCTCGTGCCTGCCCCAGCCGCTGAGGGTGTTGACGCGGTCGGTGAAGGCGATGGTCTTGTGCGAGTCGTCGTACCCGTGCAGCCCGAGCGGGTCCAGCCAGGTCAGCGGGTTGCGGACGTAGGAGTGGATGCCGAGGCCGCCGAGCAGGTGCAGCGGATCGGGGCTGTGGTAGCGGCCGGTGAGCGGATCGTAGTAGCGGTGCAGGTTGTAGTGCAGGCCGGTTTCCGGGTCGTGGTACTGGCCGGGGAACCGCAGTGGCGTGGCGGCCCCGTCACCGCCGGCCGCGCCGCCCCACAACGCGGTGGTGGCGCGCCAGGCGACCGTCCCGCCCGGGTCGACCAGCTCGGTCGGCGTGCCGACCAGGTCGGTGACGATGGCGTGGAAGCGGCTGTCCACCCACCCCTGGGGCGCGTCCGCGGCGGAGGTCCGCTCCACCTGGGTCAGCGGACGCCAGCTCTCCGGGTGCCAATCCCACGCCGTCGCCGTCGCGCTGCCGTCGCCGGAGGTGACCTGCTCGGCCAGGCGCGTGCCGTCCCAGCTGAACACGGTGCGCTCGACCACGGTTTTGCCGTCGGCGGCCAGGCGCTCCTTGGCGACCCGCCGCCCGAACGCGTCGTAGGAGTAGCGCCACCGGACGCCGTCCGGGGTGACGACCGCGGTGAGCCTGCTTTCGGCGTCCCACTCGTAGCGCCACGTCCGGTCCCGCCCGGACAGCGATCGGCGCCTGCGCAGCACGACGCGCCCCTCGGCGTCGTGCACCAGGTGCAGGCCGCCGGCCCGGTCCAGCCGGGTGCCGCGGTAGGCGCGCGGCCCGTCCTCGCCGGCCCCGGCGGACGCGGCGAAGGTGATGTTGCCCGCGGGGTCGTAGGAGTAGCGCTCCGTCCCGCCCGGCGTACGCACCTCGGTGACCCGGCCCAGCACGTCCAGCGAGTACTGGCGCGGCCCGGCCAGCTGGTCGACGATCGCGGTGACACCGCCGTCGGCGCGGTAGGTGAAGGCGCGCCGCTGCGTGACCCGCGGCCCCCGGCCCCCGCCGGTGGCGGTGAGCACCTGCGTGTGCAGGCGGTGGCTGTCGGTCCAGGTCTGGCTCAGCGCCGCGGCGCCGAACCGCCGCTCGGTCTCCCGCCCGGCCGCGTCGTGGGCGAACGTGATCGCCCGGCCCGCGGTCTCCAGGGCGCGGGGGCGGCCCGCCGCGTCGTAGCTCCACACCGTCCGGCCGCCGGACGGGGTTGTGCGGAGCACCCGCCTGCCCAGCGCGTCGTACACCGAGGACACCGCTCGCCCGTCGCACGTCTCGGCGAGCACCCGCCCCGCCGCGTCGTAGGAGACGGTCACCTCGGCCGCGGAGTTCACGGCCCGCACGATGCGCCCGGCCGGATCGTGCTCGAAGGTCGTGACCTCCTCACCGGTGACCTGTTCGACGACCGCGCCCCTGGCGTCGTAGGTGTAGCGGATCACCTCGCCGGCCGCGTTGACCCGTTCCACCACCCGGCCGGCCGCGTCGTGCCGATAGGTCAGGACCCGGCCGTTGAAGTCGGTCTCCCGGACCAGGTTGCCCGCGGCGTCGTAGGAGTAGCGCCACTCCAGGCCCTGCTGGTTCACCACTGCGACGGGGCGCAGCTCGGTGTCGTAGCGGATCTCCACGCGCGCGCCGTCCGCGGTCGTCTCGGCCGACTTGAGGTCGAAGTGCGTGTGTTCGATCCGCGTGACCGCACCGGTGAGGTCGACGTGCTCCACCGTGTCGCCCTCGCCGTCGTAGGTCATCCGCTCGGTCGACCCGTCGGGCAGGGTCCGCCACGCGGGCCTGCCCTCGACGGTCCACCCGAACCGCGTCACCCCGCCCAGCGGGTCGGTGGTGCTGACGACCCGGCCGAACCCGTCGTAGGTGTGCCGGGTGGTGGCGCCCACCTCGTCGATCACGGTCACCGGGAGGCCGGCCGCGTTGGTCTCGAACCGCTTGGTGTGCCCCAGCGCGTCGGTGACGGCCAGCAGGTGGCCACGGCCGTCGTGGGTGTAGGTGGTGGTGGCGCCGGTGGGGCTCGTGCTGGTGCGGGGATTGCCCCGCTCGTCGTAGGTCCAGCGCCAGACCGCGCCGGCGGCGTCGGTGACGGCGACCGGCTGGTGCAGCGAGTTGTACTCGGCGCGCAGGCGGCCCCCGCCGGGCTGGACCACCTCGATCAGATCGCCGGCTTCGTCTGTGACGTACCGCGTGGTCGCGCCTACGGGGTCCGTCTCGGCGAGTAGCCGCCCGCGGTCGTCCCACTCGCTGGTGGTGGTGCCGCCAAGGGGGTCGACGCGGCGGACGACCTGTCCGCGCTCGTCGTAGTGGAAGGTCGTCGTGTGGCCGAGCGAATTGGTGTGCCGGGTGAGGCGGTGCGCGGCGTCGTAGGCGAAGGTGCTGTTCAGCATGCCGTCGGCCCCGGTGCCGCGCACGCAACGGCCGGCGTCGTCGTAGGTGAACTCGTACCAGGTTCCCCGGCGGTCCTTCCAGCGGGTCATCCGGCTCTGCCCGTCGTAGGCGAAGCGCATGGCGAGCCCGGAGGAGTTGACCACCGCGGAGAGGTTGCCGTCCTCGTCGTGGTCGTAGCGCATCACCGGGACGTCGGCGCCGCCCGCGCCGGCGCCGAGCATCGTCAGCGCCACGACGCGCCCGGACTCGGTGGTGACGCCGACGCGGTAGCCGCCGGAGTGCCGCAGCTCGACCGGGGCGCCCGCCTCGTCGTACCGGAACTCCACGGTGTTGCCGTTGCGGTCGGACATCGCGGTGACCGGCATGGTCCCCGGCGAGCGCGGGTCGACCACCGAGAACCTGAGCACCCGGCCGGTTTCCGGGTCGGTGATCGTGTATCCGTCGCGCTGGCTCCCCGCCAGGACGTGCCTCGGCCCCGCCATGGGCACCTTGGCGAGGCTGCCGTCGTCGCCCCGCGGGTAGACGAGCAGCTTCCCGTCGGCGGCGGCGAACACCACCCCGGCGGCGTCGACCTCGATCCGCTGGTCCAGTGTGGACGCCCAGGACAGGCCGAACCACCGGCCCGAACGGTGGTTCGACAGGTGGATGCGCTCCAGCCGCAGCGGGAACACCCCGGGGAGGTCGAGGTCGGTCTGGGTCAGCAGCACCTCGCCGCTGACCATGTCCACCGGGTCGCCCAGCGCGCGCCCGATCTTCTCCTTCGCGCTGACGGCCAGATCGCGGAGCTTGTTCCCCGCGTTGCTCACCGCCGTGCGCAGCGAGCCTGCGGTGCCGGGTGTGCCCGGGGTGTCCGGGCTCGCTGGGGTGTCCGGAGTGGACGGTGTGCCGTCCACGTCGGGGGTGGAAATCCCGTCCCCGCTCCGCGCGGCCGACGGGGTGGTCGGGCCGTCGCCGTGGCGGCCGAACTTCCGCCCCAGCGCCGAGAGCTTCTCGATGATCTCGCCCAGCTTGTCGATCACCCGGCGGATCTTCGGCGCCGCGTTCCCCACGGTCTTCACCAGTTTGCGGATCAGGTCGGCGATCCGCGTGATGGCGCTGCTGATCGCCGTGGTGGCCTGCGCTGCGATCAGCGGGGTCGCGAAACCCAGGGTGCACACGGCTTCCAGCGCCCAGGTGATGAGCTTGCCGACCAGTTCCGCGACCAGGTCGCGGACGATCTCCCGCACCATGGCCACGACCTGGCCCATGATCAGGACGCCCGTGGAGATCCCGTCGGCCAGTGTGGCCGCGCCCGCGATCGCGTCGGTCTGGGCGGCGACGTTGGCGCGGTAGGCGTCGCCGCCCTCGCCCGTCCACCCTGCCGTGCCCGTGTTCGCCTCGGTGGTCAGGTCCTGCGCGATCGTGTTCACCTCGGTCGCGACGTTGGCCCAGGTGTCGGCGAAGGACTGGATCACCGGCGGGTCGCCCGCCAGCCAGTCCAGGGCTTCCTTGAGCGGCCGGACGTGCTCGATCAGCCAGGACACCCCGTACTGCGCGAGGGTGCCGAGCGGGTCGATCACCATCGACAGCACTTCCAGGCCGACGCCGAGCGCGCCCAGCCCGCCCTCGACCCAGGAGCCGTCCTTGATGCCGTTGGCCAGGTCGGTCGCGGATTCGGCGATGCCGATCCCCGTCACGCCCGTCGTCTGCGACTGGGCCTGCGCCACCAGTGGATTCGACACGCGCCACCCCCATGACTCGTCCGGGGTACGACGCAATCAGGGGGCGCGCGGTTGCACAAGCCGCCGAATGATCTAAGGGCCGAGCCGGATTCCATTGGTATCCCACCGGACTGGCGGGGTGTGCGGCGCGGGCCTACGGTGGCTGTTCCGGCTGCGGAAAGGGGAACCGTCATGGCCGTGCACCAGCCCTACGGGGCGTTCCGGGTGACGCTCGGCGAGGGGACGGGCGGTGAGTTGCGGCGGGTCACCGGGCGGTGGTGGATGGTCGCCCTGCTGGGGGTCGCCACCGCGGTGCTGGGGGTGCTGCTGCTGGTGAACCTGGCCGTGGCGGTGGGGACGCTCGCCGTGATCGTCGCGATCGCCCTGCTGTTCGAGGGCTTCGACGAGATCCTCACCGCCGACCGGCACCGCACCCGGTGGCCGTTCTACCTGCTCGGCGTGGTGTGGATCGGGATCGGCGTGATCGCGCTGGCCTGGCCGGGCATCACGCTGCTCACGCTCGCCGTGGTGGTCGGGATCGGGTTCGTCGTCGCGGGCGCCGGGCAGATCGCGGCGTCACTCGCGTGGCGGCGGCGCCTGCCGATGTGGGGCCTGTGGCTCGGCCTCGGCGTGGTGACCCTGCTGATCGGGGTGGTGGCCCTGGTGTGGCCCGGCCTGACCATCCTCACGCTCGCGATCTGGCTCGGAATCGCCCTGGTGCTGCGCGGCGCCGGCGCCCTGTGGTTCGCCCTCCAGCTGCGCCGCGCCCACCAGGCGATGGCCGCCTAGACCGCTCGCGCGATCGCGATCGAGCCCTCCAAACGGGCGCCCGCCTCGTAGAACATGTACTCCACGCCGTTTTCGGTGCCGAACGACGCCGATGCGCACCGGCCGTTGTCGGGGGCTCCGGGCAGCGGCGCGTGGAACACGCCGAGGTGCCGTCGCAGGCTGAAGTCGTTGCCCACCTCGGTGATCAGCATCGACCCGCCGGCCTCGATGTTGCAGTGGTACACCACGTAAGTGCTGCCGTTGCGCTTCAGAACCGACGGCCCGCTGATGTCGCGCGCGCCGACCTCCTCCGGGCGGATCAGCGGCTCCTGCGCGAACTCCCAGTTCCGCCCGTCGGCCGACCAGCCCCAGCCGATCGTGCGCCGGTTCGTCTGGTTGTTGATCATGAAGACCATCACGTACTTCGCGCCCAGCGCGGGCAGGCTGTGCTCGAACACCCGCGCGTAGGACGTCTCGCTGGTGCCGGCGGGCAGCATCGACGCCGACAGCACGACCTTGTCGTAGGTGAAGTCGATGCCGTCGCTCGACCGCGCCAGACGGGTCGTGGTGTTCTCGCCGTGGAAGTACAGCCACATCTCCTGCGTCGGCGCGTGCCACATCACGTGCGGCGACGAGACGTGGCTGACCGAGTAGTGCGGCGCCCACACGTTGGACACGATCGGGTTGGCCGGGTACTCCGTGAACGGCCCCTCCAGCGAATCCGCGTAGGCCAGGCAGATCCCACCGGGCGCGTCGTGCGGCGCGTAGTACAGGTAGTAGCGGCCCAGCGCGTTGCGCACCCGGCCGACCGTGCCGCGGATGCACGGGAAGATCAGCTCGCCGGTCGGGTTGTACTTCAGCGCGCTCTTGTCGAACGCGGTGCGCAGGAACCGGTAGTCGGGGAAGCCCGCGGGGGCGGCCTGCGCGGGCAGGGCGGGGACGGCGAAGGCCGCCAGGCCCAGCCCGGCGGCGACCTTGAGCGTGGCCCGGCGGGAGAGCTCGGTCATTCGGTGACTCCCTTTCGTCGGCGTTGACGACACGGGACTGTCCGTGACCCGTTCGAGTGGCGTCAAGGTGCTAATACGTATTAGTCCCGTCCTTGTCCGGTTTCGGACAAGTTCCTTGACACCGCTTTGCTCGTGCCAGAGCCTCAGCTAATCCGCATTAGCAACAGCAGGAGGTACCGTGCCGTCCAGGCGTGACATGCCCCGGCAGGCCGACATCGCCCGCATCGCCGGCGTCTCGCAGGCCACGGTGTCGGTCGTGCTCGGCGGCCGGTCCGGGGTCCGGATGGCCGAGTCGACGCGCCGCCGGGTGCTCGAAGTGGCGGAGAACCTAGGCTACGTGCCGCACCCGGTCGCGACCCGGCTGGCGTCGGCGCGCTCGAACATGCTCGGCCTATACACCTTCCGCGCCACGTTCCCGATGGAGGTGGCCGACTCCTACTACCCGATCCTGGTCGGGGTCGAGGAGGAGGCGGCCGCGCTCGGCCAGGACCTGATCCTGTTCACCGGGCTGAGCGGCGCCGAGGCGTCCGGGGAGGCCGCGATCCGGCGCACCCGCGTCGCCGACGGCTGCCTGTTCTTCGGGCGGCACGTGCCCGAGGAGCCGATCGCGAAGCTGGTCGACTCCGGGTTCCCGCTCGTCTACATCGGACGGCGCGAGGAACTCGGCGGCCGCATCCCCTACGTGGGCGCGGATTACGTCGCGGCCTCGGCCGAGGTCGCCACACGGCTGGCCGGGCTGGGGCACCGGAACCTGCTGTACGTGCGGGAAGCCGACGAGGCGCCTTCCTCGGCCGACCGCGAACGCGGCCTCCGCCAGGCGGCGCCGGACGCGCGGATCGTCCGCCTCGACGGGCCCGCGCTGACCACTGACACGGTCCGCGGCTGGCTCGCCGACGGCGTGACGGCGATCGTCGTGGAGGAAACCGACACCGGCGCCGCCTACACCGCGGTGCGCCAGGCACTCGACGCCGCTGGACTGTCCACACCGGACGATCTGTCGCTGGCGGTGCTCGGCCGCCCCCCGGGAGACGAGCCGGTCAGCGGCTTCGACATCCCGCGCCGCGAGATGGGCCGGCGCGCCGTGCGCCTGCTCGTCGACCTGATCACCGAAACCGAGACCACGCCGCAGCAGCTGCTGCGGTGCCCGCCCGTGGCCGGCACGACCGCCGGCCCCGCACCGGAGAGGGACCATGCCTGAACTCGACACCGAAATCCTCGTCGTCGGCGGCGGACTCGGCGGCGTCGCCGCCGCGCTGGCCGCGGCGGGCGGCGGGCACCGGGTCGTGCTCACCGAGGAGACCGACTGGCTCGGCGGCCAGCTCACCGCGCAAGCCGTGCCGCCGGACGAGAACCCGTGGATCGAGCGGTTCGGCTCGACCGCGACCTACCGCCGCCTGCGCGAGGGCATCCGCGACTACTACCGGCGCCACTACCCGCTGCGGGCGGAGGCCGCGCGCCTGACCGACCTCAACCCCGGCGCCGGCCGGGTCAGCAAGCTGTGCCACGAGCCGCGGGTCGCGCTGGCGGTGCTGGAGGCCATGCTCGCCCCGCACCGCGCGGCCGGGCGCGTCACCGTCCTGCTCGAACACCGCCCGGTGGCGGCCGAGACGACCGGCGACCGGGTGGACGCGGTCACCCTGGAGGGCCGGGACGGCACCCGCACCACCGTCCGCGCCGGTTACGTGCTGGACGCCACCGAGAACGGCGACCTGCTGCCGATGACCGGCACCGAGTTCGCCGTGGGCGCCGAGTCGCGTGACGAGCACGGCGAGCCGCACGCCCCCGAGCACGCCGACCCGGCCAACCTGCAGGGCATCACCTACTGCTTCGCGCTGTCGCACCACGCCGGGCAGGACCACGTGATCGACCGGCCGGAGATGTACGACTTCTGGCGCTCCTACGCCCCGGAGTTCTGGCCCGGCCCGCTGCTCGGGTTCCTCGCGCCGGACCCGCGCACGCTGGAGCCGGTCGAGCGCACCTTCGTGCCCAACCCGGACGGCGACCCGCTCGCGATCACCGCCGACCAGAGCGCCGACGCCGGTGACAAGGAGCTGTGGGGCTTCCGCCGGATCCTGGCCCGCGGCCTGCACGACGCGGGCGCGTTCGACTCCGACATCACCCTGGTCAACTGGCCGCTCAACGACTACTGGCTGCGGCCGGCGCTGGAGATCGACGGCCACACCGGGCCCGACGACGTCGCGCGCGCCCACCACGAGGCCAAGCAGCTGTCGTTGTCGGTGCTGTACTGGCTGCAGACCGAGGCGCCCCGCGCGGACGGCGGCACCGGCTTCCCCGGGCTGAAGCTGCGGCACGACGTGACCGGCACCGCGGACGGCCTCGCGAAGTCCGCCTACGTGCGGGAATCGCGGCGGATCAAGGCGGTCACCACCGTCACCGAGCAGGACGTCTCGCTGGACGTCCTCGGCCCGCACGGGCGCAAGCGGCACGCCGACTCGGTCGGCATCGGCAGCTACCGCATCGACCTGCACCCCTCGACCTCCGGCGACAACTACGTCGACGTCGCCAGCGTGCCGTTCGAAATCCCGCTCGGGGCGCTGCTGCCGCGGCGGGTGCGCAACCTGGTGCCGGCCGCGAAGAACATCGGCACGACGCACATCACCAACGGCTGCTACCGGCTGCACCCGGTGGAGTGGAACGTCGGCGAGGTCGCCGGGCACCTGGCCGGTTTCGCGCTGCGCCGCGGAGTGGAACCGCACCAGGTCCGCGACGACGAGAAGCTGTTCGACGAGTTCGCCCGGCTGCTCGACCAGTCCGGCGTGGAACGCCACTGGCCCGAGGTCCGCGGCTACTGACCCCTCACACCAAGGAGGTGTGGCAATGACGCAACATCCCCGCCGGGCTGGTGTCCGGATCGGCATCGACGTCGGTGGCACGTTCACCGACGCCGTCGCCGTCGACGCGCGCTCGTTCGAATTTCTCGCCCAGGTCAAGGTTCCCACCAGCCACGACCACGCCGACGGAGTCGCCGCCGGGATCCTCGAGGCGCTGGAGAAACTGCAGGCCAGTGCTGGAATCGGGGCCGGTGACGTGTCGTTCCTGGCGCACGGCACCACGCAGGCCACCAACGCGCTGCTCGAAGGCGACGTGGCGACCGTGGGCATCGCCGGGATCGGCTCCGGCTTCGACGGCTTCGCCACGAAACGCCTGCGGGCGCTGGGCAGGCTGGAGCTCGCGCCGGGCCGCAAACTGCCCGTCCGGTTCGCCGCCGTGCGTGATCCGGGTGATCCGGTCGCGGTGAAGGAGGCGATCGCGAGCCTGCGTGCGGACGGCGCCGAGGTGGTCGTGGCGGTCGAACCGTTCAGTGTGGACGATCCCGATGGTGAGCGGCTGGTGATGGCGGCCGTGCACGAGCAGGGCCTGCCCGGCACCTCCACCCACGAGATCACCGGGCTGTACGGGCTGGCCAAGCGCGCCCGCACCGCGGTGCTCAACGCGGGCATCATGCCGCGCATGATCACCACCGCCGACCTGGTCGAGCGCAGCGTCACCCGCGCCGGCATCACGGCGCCGCTGATGGTGATGCGTGGCGACGGCGGCGTGATGTCGCTGCCCGAGATGCGCCGCCGCCCGCTGCTGACCGCGTTGTCCGGGCCGGCCGCCGGTGTCGCGGGCGCGCTGATGGGGGAGAAGCTGTCCGAGGGGATCTTCCTGGAGACCGGCGGCACCTCCACCGACATCAGCGTGGTGCGCCGCGGCCGGGTCCAGGTCGGGCACGCGCACCTCGGCGGCCGGGAGACCTACCTGCCCGCGCTCGACGTGCGCACGGTCGGCATCGGCGGCGGCTCGCTGGTCCGGTTCTCCGGCCGGGCGGTCACCGACGTCGGGCCGCGCAGCGCCCACATCGCCGGCCTGTCCTACGCCTGCTTCGCGCCGGCCTCCGCCCTGGCCGGCGCCAAGCTGATCACGATCGCGCCGCGCCCGGACGACCCAGCCGACTACGTCGCCCTGGAGTCCCCGTCCGGCGCCCGCTACGCATTGACCCTGACCTGCGCGGCCAACGCCCTCGGCGCGGTCCCGTCCGGGGCCTACGCCCGCAGCGACGCCGAGTCCGCCCGGCTCGCGCTGCTGCCGCTCGCCCAGGCGCTCGGCACCTCGGTCGAAGAGGCCGCCCGCGCCGTGCTGCGGCAGGCGGTCAAACCGGTCCGGGCCGTGGTCGACGAGCTGGTGCGTGCCTACCGCCTGGAGCACATCACGCTCGTCGGCGGGGGCGGGGGAGCGGCCGCGGTGACGCCGTTCCTCGGGCAGGACACCGGCCACGACTGGAAGCTCGCCGCGCACAGCGAGGTGATCAGCCCGCTCGGCGCGGCGCTGGCACTGGTGCGCGAGTCGGTCGAGCGGATCGTGCCCAGCCCGTCCAACGCCGACATCCTCGCCACCCGCGCCGCGGCCGAGGCGGCGGTGATCGAGCAGGGCGCGGACCCGGCCGGGGTCGAGGTGGACGTGACGGTCGACCCGCGGCGCAACCTGATCCGCGCGGTCGCCACCGGCGCCACCGAGCTGCGCACGAAGGACCGGGCGGCCACTGTGGACGAAGCCGCGGTGCGGGCCGAAGTGGCCCGCAGCATGGGCGTCCCGGCCGCCGAGGTCACCGAACTCGCGGCCACGCCCCAGCACCGGGTGTGGGGCGCGCGGGCGCGCCGCCGGTTCCGCCGTCCGGTGCAGCACGTCCGCGTCGTCGACGGCGAGGGCGTGATCCGCCTGCACAGCGCGGGCGCGCTGGTGGAGAGCACGACGGTCGGCGAGGCGCCGGGCCGGCTCGCGACGGTGGTCGACCGGCACACCCGCTACGGCGACGGCGGGTCCCGCGCGCCCGCGGTGTGGCTGCTGGTCGGCCCGAAGATCGCCGACCTGTCCGGGGTGCTCGACCGCGATCAGCTGGTGGCCCTGATCGGCGCCGAGCTGAAGACCCGCGCGCCGGAGGAGCCGGTGGTGGCTGTCGTGGCGGACCGGCCGTGACCGGGCAGTCCGATGTGGAGCTCGCCGTCCGGCTGCTGCGCGAGACCCCCACGCACGAGAACCGGCCCGCGGAGCAGCTGGCCCGGTGGGCCGAAACGGCGCTGGCCTTCGGCGACGAACTGGCTGACCGGGACGAGCCGGACCCGCCGGTGCGCGTGACCGAAGCCGTCGGCGGCCGCCGCGACGGCGAAGTTCTGCTGGCCGAGTACCACGCGCGCCGCGGCGTCGTCACCGTCTACCGCGACTCGCTGGCCCTGCTGCGCCGGATCGCGGTCCGCCACGGCTGGGACGCCGACGTGCCGGCCGAGGCCCTGCGCGCCGCGGCCGTCGCGCACGAGCTGGTCCACCACCGGCTGCACCACGGCGCCGGGCGCGAACTGAACCGGCGCCTCGGGCACACCGCCATGCGGCTCGGGCGGTTCCGCGTGCGCGGCCACGTCGCCGGGGCCGACGAGCTCGTCGCGCACCGCTTCGCCCACCGCCGCAGCGGCCTGGGCAAGAGCCCGCTGCTCCTCACCGCGGCACTCGCCGCCTCCCTGCGAGCTGGAGACTGACCATGGGAATCGCGATCCTGGCCCTGATGGCCGCCGGCGTGGTCCTGATGCTCACCCGCGTGCTGCCGACCGCGTTCGCGCTCGTGCTGCTCGCGCTGGGCATCGCCGTGCTGTCCGGCGCGCCCCTGACCGGGGACAAGAACAGCATCCTCACCACCGTCCTGCAGAACGGTGCGCCCGCGCTGGCCGCGACGATGATCGCGGTGCTGCTCGGGTCCTGGCTGGGCGCGCTGATGGACGACACCGGAATCGCTGCCACGCTGGTCCGCAAGATCGTGGAGTTCGGCGGCGAGCGGCCCTCGGTGGTGGCGCTCGGCGTGTTCGCCGTGGCCATCCTGTGCGGCAGCATCACCGGGTCCGCCCCGGCCGCGATGCTCGCCGGCGTGGTCGGCATCCCCGCGATGATCGCGGTCGGCGTCGCCCCGGTGGTGGCGGGCGGCACGGTGCTGATGGGCATCGCCGCGGGCTCGCCGCTGGAACTGCCGGTGTGGCAGTTCCTGTCCGACGCGCTCGGCGCGCCGGTGTCCGACGTGCGCTCGATCATGATCAAGCTGTTCCCGCTGGCCCTGGCCGCCGGCATCGCCTACGTGCTGATCGAGACCCGCCGCCGCGGCGCCCGGCACACCTGGTCGGTCAAGGCCGCCCGGCCGAGCGCGCGGGTCCGCCGCGGCGACGCGCCCTGGTACGCGCTGCTCACCCCGCTGGTGCCGATCGTGCTCGCGCTCGGGCTGAAGGTGCCGATCGTGCCGTCGCTGCTGGCGGGCGTGGTGTTCGCGCTGCTGACCACGACCCGGTGGGGCAACTTCAACGGGCAGGCGCTGCGCTCGCTCTACAAGGCGTTCGACGTGGCCGCCCCGCCGATCGTGTTGTTCATCGCGATCGGGATGCTGCTGGCCGCGGTCAAGCTGCCCGGCGCGAAGTCCGCGCTGACGCCGATCGTGTCGGCGATCAGCCCGGCGGGCGCGGTCGCGTTCGTGTTGGTGTTCACGGTGCTGGTGCCGCTGTGCCTGTTCCGCGGGCCGCTCAACGTGTTCGGCCTCGGCGCCGGGGTCGCCGGCGTCCTGGTGTCTGGCGGGATCTACCCGATGCCCGCGGTGGTCGGCCTGATGGCCTCCTACAACCAGGTGTTCAGCGTCTCCGACCCGACGAGCACGCAGACGGTGTGGAGCGCGCAGTACGCCGGGGTGCGGCCGGAGCGGGCGATGATCTCGACCCTGCCCTACACGTGGGTGGTCGCGCTGGGCGGGATGATCCTGACCGCCGTGCTGTACCTGCCGTGAAGCTGCGGACGGCCGACGGGCTGACACTGGACGCCCGTCGGCACCCCGGGGACGGCCCGGTGGTGGTGCTGGCGCACGGGATCACCGGCGACCTGACCGAGAACGGGCTGTTCGGCGCGCTGGCGGACCGGCTGACCGGGCACGGCTTCGAGGTGCTGCGGTTCTCGTTCCGCGGGCACGGCGCGAGCGCGGGCCGGCCCCGGGACATGACGATCGCGGGGGAGCGGCTGGACCTGCGGGCGGCGGTGGACTGGGCGGCCGCGCGAGGCCGCGGGGTCGCGGTGGTGGCGTCCAGCTTCGGCGCGGTGAGCACCACGCTGTCGTTGCCGGAACTGGGCGATCGGTTGTCCGGGTTGGTGCTGTGGCAGCCGGTGCTCGATCTGCGCGCGACGTTCCTGGAGCCCTCGCTGCCGCGGGGCCGCTTGCTCTACGGCGACCGGTCGTCGTTGCGGGAGAACGGTTTCCTGGACATCGAGGGCCGGTTCGAGCTGGGCGCGGAGCTGTTCGAGGAGTTCGCCCGGCTCGACCCGCGTGCGGCGTTCCTGGCGAGCACGGTGCCCGCGCTGGTGCTGCACGGCGACGCCGACGAGCACGTGCCCTACGAGGTGGCGCGGGATGCCGCGCTGGCGCGCGACCACACGAGCTGGTGCACGATTGCCGGCGCCGGGCACGGGTTCCGCGAGGCGGGCGGGGAGGTGCTCGACCGGACGGTGGACTGGCTGGTGTCCTACTGCGGCGAGCGGTAGCGCGCGATGTAGCGCTCCTTGACCTCCCGCTCGGCCTCCTCCTTGGCCTCGGCACGCACCTTGCGGGCGGTGCCGTAGGGGTAGCCGTGCTTGCGGATCCGGTTCTCGACGCTCTCCTCGGCGTAGACGAGGGAGTAGAAGAACCCGACGATCCCGGCCATGAGCACCAGGCTCAGCCGCAGGGTGAGCGGGCCGGGCAGCAGCAGCCAGACCAGCATGAGCGGCAGGAGCAGCACCGAGGCCCGCGCCGCGTGCCGCCACAGCCAGGTCTTGGCGGTGACGTCGTGCAGGACCCAGGTGCGGTGCTGCTCGGGCAGGCGGCCGCCGAGGGCGTACCACAGCCACTGGAGGGGATTGGGGCGTCGGCGCTCGGTCACGTGCCCCACAGTACCCTAAAAGTTAGTGCATTAATTATCAGTGCCCTCACGGATGGAGTAGGCTCGGCCACATGACCGCGATCGACCTGGGCGAGAACCCGCTGGCGCTGGACCGGCAGGTGTGCTTCGCCCTGTCCGTGGCCTCCCGCAGCGTCATCGGGATCTACCGGCCGCTGCTCAAGCCCTACGGCCTCACCCACCCCCAGTACCTGGTGCTGCTCGCGCTGTGGGACCGCGCGCCCCGGTCGGTGAAGGACCTGGCCGAGACCCTGCGCCAGGAGCCGGCCACGCTCTCGCCGCTGCTCAAGCGGCTGGAGGCGCTGGGTTACCTGACGCGGGAACGCAACCGGTCCGACGAGCGGGCGCTGATGGTCGACCTGACCGAGTCCGGCCGGGACCTGCGCGCGGAGGCGGAGAAGATCCCGTACCGGGTCGTGGAGACGCTCGGCATGGAGGTCGCGGAGCTGGAGCAGCTGCACGCCGCGCTCGCCCGCGTCATCGCCGCGACCGGAAATGCCGGTGCGGAGCGCGACGAGACCGGCTAACCTGCCTGCTGCTGTGACGGACCGCGAGGAGGTGAGACCCATGAACCTGGCACGCACGTGGGTGCTCCCCTCGGCGTCACGGCTGGGCGGTTGACGTAGGGATCGCCGGGAGCGCCTGTTTTCCCGCAGCACTCCCGAAAGGCGTCAACCCATGCAATCTTTCCGGTTCACCGCGGAATCTTCCGGCGACGAGGTCGTCGAGCGCGACTTCACCGTCGGCGAGGTTCCCGGTGTGCTGTGGTCGCCCCCGTCCGCTCCCGATCACGCGCCCCTGGTGCTGATGGGGCACGGCGGCGGCCTGCACAAGAAGACCCCGGCGCTCGCCGCGCGCGCCCGTCACGCCGTGACCACCTGGGGCTTCCACGTGGCCGCCATCGACGCGCCCGGGCACGGCGACCGCCCGCGCACCGCGGACGACGAGCGGGCCCGCGCCGCGCTCCGGCAGGCTTTGGACTCCGGTGACAAGCCCGGGTTCGAGTCCGCCGGCGTCCGCTACACCGCCTCGCTGGTGGAACGCGCCGTGCCGGAATGGCAGGCCACGCTGGACGCGCTGCGCGCGCTGCCGGAGTTCGCCGACTCGCCCGTCGGCTACGGCGGCGGGATCACGCTCGGCACCGCGATCGGGGTGCCGCTGACGGCGGCCGACCCCCGGATCACCGCGGCCATCTTCGGCGGCGGGTTCTTCGCCTACGACGCGCTGATCGCGGCGGCCCGACGGATCACCGTGCCGGTCCAGTTCCTGCTGCCGTGGGACGACGAGCACGTCAGCCGGGACTCCGCGCTCGCGTTGTTCGACGCCTTCGCCTCACCGGAGAAGACGTTGCACGCCAACCCGGGCGACCACCGCACGATCCGCTGGACCGGCGTCGACGACGGGTTCCTGGCCCGGCACCTGCGTGCCTGACGCGACCGGCGCCGGCCGGGGCGAACCCGGCC
>NZ_JBEXTZ010000040.1:0-70301 GCF_040614195.1 Amycolatopsis sp. NPDC006125 | reverse complement strand
GAATGGGCCTACCACCAGCCCTACACCTCAGAAACCCAACGACAAGCCGCCTTCCCCGACTGGCTCGACTGGTACAACTACCACCGACCCCACACTGGCATCGGCGGCAACACCCCCGCCAGCCGCGGAACCAACCTCACCAAACAGCACACCTAGTCCCCACACCCACAAGGAGAACGGCAATGACGACGTCTCCCGCCCGCTCGGTCTGGACGGCGGTGCTGTGCTGGCTGACCGTCCTGCTCGAGGGCTACGACCTGGTCGCGCTCGGCGCCACGATCCCGACGCTGCTCAAGACCGGGCACCTCGGGTTCACCGCGGCCGGCGCGACCGCCGTGGCCACCGTGTCGCTGATCGGCGTCGCGGTGGGCGCCGCCGCGCTCGGCCCGCTGACGGACCGCTTCGGACGGCGCATCATGCTCATCGGCTCGGTGCTGCTGTTCTCGGTGTTCACGCTGGTGCTGCCGTTGGCGCCGAACGTGGCCACCTTCGGCGTGTTCCGCTTCGTCGCCGGGCTGGGCCTCGGCGCGTGCATGCCGGTCGCGCTGACCGTGATGTCGGAGAACCTGCCCGCGCGGCGCCGGGCCAGCGCCTCCACGTTCACCATGACCGGCTACCACGTCGGCGCGGTGCTCACCTCGGTGCTCGCGCTGGCCGCGGTGGAGAACTGGCACGTGCTGTTCTACGGCGGCGGCATCGCCGGCCTGCTCGTGGTGCCGATCATGTGGTGGAAGCTGCCCGAGTCGGCCGCCTACCTGGAGGCGAAGCAGGACGCGGAGAAGTTCAGCTTCCGCGACCTGATCGGGCCGAAGTTCCGCCGCATCAGCATCGCCGTGTGGACCGGCTCGTTCATGGGCCTGCTGCTGGTGTACGGCCTGAACACGTGGCTGCCGCAGCTGATGCGCACCGCGGGCTACCCGTTGTCCACGTCGATCACGCTGCTGCTGGTGCTCAACGTCGGCGCGGTCATCGGGCTGGTGCTCGCCGGGACGATCGCCGACCGCTTCGGCATCCGCCCGATCGCGCGGATCTGGTTCGGCGCCGGTGCGGTGCTGCTGGCGCTGCTGAGCCTGAAGATCGGCAACAGCTTCGTGCTCAACGGGCTGGTGCTGCTGACCGGCGTGTTCGTGTTCTCCGCGCAGGTGCTGATCTACGGCTACGTCGCGCACGCCTTCCCGGCGCAGGCACGGGGCACGGCGCTCGGGATGACGTCGGCGATCGGGCGGCTGGGCTCGATCCTCGGCCCGTTCGTGACCGGCGCGCTCGTGACGGCCGGCGTGGCCTACCCGTGGGGCTTCTACTTCTTCGCGGTCGTCGCGGCGCTCGGCCTGTGCGCGATCCTGCTGCTGGGATCGGGCAAGCGCGACGCGGCCGCGGTGGCGCAGGCGTCACCGGCGCAGGAAGGGCTCCAGCACTGACAGCAGCTCGGCGGGCCGGTCGAGCGGGATGATGTGCCCGCAGTCCGGGATGAGCCGGCTGGTCAGGTCGTCGGTGACCGGCCGCAGCTGGCGGGCGAGCGCGTCGCCGACGGGGTGCGCGCCGACCGCCAGGGTGGGGACGGTCAGGCGGTGTTCCCGCACGGCCGCCTCGATCTGCCCGGCGGTGCGCGGTAGCTCCCGGTAGAAGGAGAAGGCCCGGCGCAGGGCGGAGGTGCCGGTGTAGGCGGTGACGAAGGCGTCCCGGACAGCGGCCGGGACGCCCCGCCCGCGCGTGCCCGCGGCGAGGAAGAAGTCCAGGTAGGCGGCTTCGTGGCCGGCGAGGACCTCCTCGGCGAGGCCGGGCACCGCGTGGAACCCGAACCACCACGGCGGCCCGGCTTTGAGGAAGTCCTCGCCGCCGGGCAGCGTGCCGAGCAGCGACTCCATCACGACCAGGCGGCGGACGCGGCCCGGGTGCCGCAGGGCCAGGAGGGCGGCGGGCGGGGTGCCCGCGTCGATGCCCACCACGGTCGCGGACGGTTCGCCGAGGGCGTCCAGGATGCCCAGGGCGTCGGCGGCGAGGGTGCCGGCGTCGTAGCCGTCGGTGGCGTCGCTGCCGGCCCAGCGCTGGTCCGGGGCGATGACGCGGTGGGTGCGCGCCAGTGCGGGCAGCACCTCCTGCCACAGCTGCCAGGTGTGGGGGAAGCCGTGCAGCAGCAGGACGGCGGGACCGCTGCCCGCGGTGGCGACGGTCGTCTCGATGCCGTTGGTGCGGACCCTGCTCAGGGCGACGGGCATGGTGCTCCTCGTGCTGGTTACCATTGGTGACCACGTCAACGTAGGTAACCGGCGGCGAGCCGGGAAGACGGCACTTTCCGCACAGGTGGTGAGTTCGAGGTGACCAAGGCGCCCAGGGGAGACCTGTTCGACCCGGCCTGCCCGACGCGCAGGCTGCTGGACCGGATCGGCACGAAGTGGACGTCGATGGCCGTGAAGGTCCTCGCGGAGGCCGCCCCGGAGGAGGTGCGCTTCGCCGAACTCCGGCGGCGCATGCCCGGGGTGTCGCAGAAGATGCTGTCCGCGACGCTGCAGAGCCTGGTGCGCGACGGCCTCGCGGAGCGGCGCGTGGAGCCGACGGTGCCGCCCAGCGTGCACTACCGGCTCACCGACCTGGGCCTGTCGCTGGAGTCGGCGCTCGCGGTGGTGCGCGACTGGGCGGAGACGCACATGGCGGAGATCGACGGGGTGGCGGAGAGGTCGTGACCCCCGCTCCTCTCGCGGTCTTGGGGTGGTGCGCGTGGACACTGCGACCTTGATCACCATCAGCCGCTCTTGAACGTCGTTCCCGTCCGCACTGTGTCCGAACTGTGTCGAACCTGCCATTCCGCAGGTAGTGCCGCCAATGAGCACCCGGAAACCGGGCCTTGAGGTTGCCCATTTCCGCCCCATCGGTAACGGTAGGTCGACCAATGATTTAGGTTTGACCCGTTCGGGTTACCGCTTGCGAAAGGAGGCCGCGCCCCTCACGACGGCGCGTGCGTATGTCTGCTGACTCTGAAACCGAGGCCCGCGCAAGAGTTCCCGAGGAGACCGGTACGGCCGGGCACCTCCCGGACGAGCACGTGCCTCCGGTCGGCGACGCGGCGGGCCCGCCGCGCACCGACCGCACGGTGTTCGGGGTCGCCGCGGCGCTGGCGCTGGCGATCATCGTCTGGGGGGTCGCCTCGCCGAGCAGCCTGGCGAACATCGCGGACACCGTGCTCAACGACGCGGTCATCCCGTACGGCGGCTGGGCGTTCGTGCTCGCCGCGAGCGGTTTCGTGGTCTTCGTCGTCGCGCTGGCGATCAGCCGCTACGGCCGCATCCGGCTGGGCCGGGACGACGAGAAGCCCGAGTTCCGCACCGCGTCGTGGATCGCGATGATGTTCAGCGCCGGCATGGGCATCGGCCTGATGTTCTTCGGCGTGTACGAACCGGTGTCGCACCTGGCCAGCCCGCCGCCGGGCACGGCGGCCGCCGGCTCGGACGAGGCGGTGCACACCGCGATGGCCACGACCCTGTTCCACTGGACCGTCCACCCGTGGGCGATCTACGCGGTCGTCGGCCTCGCCATCGCCTACAGCACGTTCCGCCGCGGCCGCAGCCAGCTGATCAGCTCGGTGTTCGCGCCGCTGTTCGGCAAGCGCCGCACCGAAGGCCCGCTGGGCAAGGCGATCGACGTGATGGCGATCTTCGCGACCCTGTTCGGCTCGGCCGCCTCGCTCGGCCTCGGCGCGCTGCAGGTCGGCGGCGGCATGGCGTCGGTCGGCTGGATCGACAACCCGGGCACCGGCCTGCTGGTCGGCATCATCGCGATCCTCACCGTCGCGTTCATCGCCTCGGCGGTGTCCGGCATCGCCAAGGGCATCCAGTGGCTGTCCAACATCAACATGGTGCTGGCCGCGCTGCTCGCGGTGTTCGTGCTCGTGGTCGGCCCGACGGTGCTGATCCTGAACCTGGTGCCCAGCGCGATCGGCGACTACTTCCGCGAGCTGGCCGAGATGTCCGGCCGCTCCGGCGTGACCGGCGGCGCGGAGATGCAGACCTGGCTGTCCGGCTGGACGGTCTTCTACTGGGCCTGGTGGATCTCCTGGACCCCGTTCGTCGGCATGTTCATCGCCCGGATCTCCCGCGGCCGCACCATCCGCCAGTTCGTCCTCGGCGTCATCGCGGTGCCGAGCGTGGTCAGCCTCGTGTGGTTCGCGATCTTCGGCGGCGCGGCGATCCAGAAGCAACGGTCCGGTGTGGACATCGCGGGCGCGGGCAGTTCCGAGTCCGCCACCTTCACGCTGCTGGAGCACCTGCCGTGGTTCGTGCCGATGGCGATCCTGGTGATGATCCTGGTGTCGATCTTCTTCGTCTCCGGCGCGGACGCCGCGTCCGTGGTGATGGGCACGTTGTCGCAGAAGGGATCGGTCAACCCGCACCGCAACGCGGTGATCTTCTGGGGTGTGCTGACCGGTGCGGTCGCGGCGGTGATGCTGCTCGTCGGCGGGGAGGACGGGCTGACCGGCCTGCAGAACCTCACCATCCTGGTGGCGGTGCCGTTCGTCGTCGTGATGATCGGGTTGTGCGTGTCGCTGTACCGGGACCTGCGCAGCGATCCGATGGTGATCCGGGAACGCGAGATGCTGCGTTCGCTGGCCGAGATCCACGAGGAGCGCACCGGCGACGAGCGCAGGCGCCGCCGCCTGCGCGCCCGCCGCACCTGATGCTCCACGGCCACCCGGGTTCGCGCCCGGGTGGCCGTCGCGCGCGTCAGTCGAGGCCGAGCACCTCGAGCGTCTCCGCGGCCATCTCGGCCTCGCCGAGGGCGTTCGGGTGCACCACCACCGGGTTGGTGCCCTGCAGGAACGGCTCGATCCACCGCACGCCGGCGGGCTGGCACGCGTCGTGCCCCTCGGAGGCGACGGAGAAGTCCACGTAGGTCACGCCGGTCTCCTCGGCGGCGCGGCCGACCGCGTCGTTGAGCGTGGCCTGCAGGCTGCGCAGGTACGCCACATCGCCCTCCGCGACGGGCATCTTGTCGAAGCAGCCGCCGGTCGCGGGCAGGATCCACGGGTAGCCGAGGATCGCGACCTCCGCGGCGGGCGCCTTGTCGCGCACCGCTCGCAGCGCGTTCACGAGCGCCGGGTAGGTCTTGTTCCGGACGGTGTCCTCGAAGCTGGTCCCGAAGGTGTCCTTGCACGGGCTGCCCTTGCCGCCGGCGAGGATGCCGGTCGAGCCGCAGGCGAGCAGCGCGCCGATGAACACACCGCTGTCGTTGCCGCCGATGGTCATCGTGATCAGGTCGGTGCCCGCCTCGACGGCGTCCAGCTGCGGCGGCACGCCCGGGTACTGAGCGGTGCTGAAATGCCTCGTCTCCGCCGCGCCGCAGGTGACGTCGGTGAGGCTCGCGCCGATCTCGTCGGCGAGGACGTGCGGGTAGTTGCGGCTGGAGCGCAGGCACAGCGGCGAAGCGTCCGGATCGGACGGTTGCACGCCGGAGGCGGCGCTGTAGGAGTCGCCCAGTGCCACGTAGTCGAGGGAATCGGCGTGGGCGGCGGGTGCGGCGGCGAGGGTGGCGGTCGCGGTGGCCGCGGCGAGGGTCGCGGCGAGTCGGCGGGGCATGGCAGGTCTCCCGGGCGTCGTTGGCGGGTGCCGGAATCTACTGGCGAGTAGGTAAGTGATCGTCCGGCATCCGGGAAACGGTTGTCAAGGAGCCGGACAGGGTGTTCCGGCTGCCTCGTGCGGTCGCGCCAAGACTTCGCGCGCCGGGCCGTCACGGGCATGACAACTCCCGGCGCGCGCCCGGTCGTCCGGCTCGCGGCGTCCGGCGCACGGCGGTGGCTGCCGCAGCCGCGCCGAGGAAGCCGTGATCGAGGCCGAAGCCGAAACGCTGGAACGGCGCGTCGAACGCCGCCTGGACGCGATCCAGGCCCAGCTGGACCGGCTGGCGGCCCGCGGCGTGGATCCGCCCGCGGCCGTCCGCGACGGCGAGCGCTGAGCCTTCCGCTGACGTTCACCCGCGCTACGGCCTGCCGTCGGCTGCCCGTCGGGTGCCGCGGCTGGACTGCCCGGCGTGCTCGCGTTGAAGATCAAGGCCGCCGCGTGCCTGGCGCTCGCCGCCGCGACCCTGCCTGCCCCCGCGCAGGCCGCGCCCGAACCCGGCTGGGGCGGGGACGGCCTGACCTGGACCACGACCGCGGTCGCGCC
This sequence comes from Amycolatopsis sp. NPDC006125, assembly GCF_040614195.1. Classification (NCBI taxonomy): domain Bacteria; kingdom Bacillati; phylum Actinomycetota; class Actinomycetes; order Pseudonocardiales; family Pseudonocardiaceae; genus Amycolatopsis; species Amycolatopsis sp. NPDC006125. Next base: position 64,149 of record NZ_JBEXTZ010000040.1, on the reverse strand, counting down.
GGGTGTGGAGGTGCGCTCGGGCGTGCTGCAGCGGCCGACCGCGCCGTACTGGACGGTCACCGTCGCCGCGCCCGCCACGAACGTGCTGACCGGCGCCGCCACGGTCGCCGACCTGGGCAGCGCCGAGTGGGCGTCGACGACGGCGGATCGCCTTGCGGCAGCGGGCTTTCCGGCGCGCCAGGAGGCCGTGCGCTGGCCGTCCTACACCGACACGCCCCGCGGGGTCGCGGGCGTGCGGGTGCGGACCGGGAAGTACGCCACGCAGGCCGAGGCGCAGGCCGCGGTGACCGCGCTGCGGGCGGCGGGGTTCCCGACCGCGACGGCGGCCTGGACCGGCTACGACGTGGACCAGGCCCCGGACGCCGAGCGGGTGCACGTCGCGGTCATCGACCCGCGCGCGTTCCGCGGTTCGGTCGAGGCCTCCCATGGTGAAACGGTCGCGACGCGGGAGAAGACCTCCACTCTGGCCTCGAAACTGGGCGCGCTGGTGGCCGTCAACGGCGGGTTCTTCGTGACCTCCGACGCCGACGGGTATCAGGGTGTGCCGGCCGGGCTCGCGGCGTACGACGGGCGGCTGGAGTCGCTGTCGGCCGGCTCGCGGGCGGCGCTCGTGCTGGGGCCGGGGCGGCCGCGGATCGCGAACCTGACTTCGACGGTCACCGTCCGGTCCGGCGGGGCGACGCATGCCGTGGAGGGCGTGAACCGCAAGCCGGGTGTGCTGCGCAACTGCGGGCGGCGCGGCGCGGTGCCGACGACCGCGCCGCGCCAGGACTTCACCTGCACCAGCGCGGACGAGTTGGTGCTGTTCACCGACGCGTTCGGCGCGGCCCTGCCTGCCGGGGCGGGCACGCAGGTCGTGCTTGACGCGTCGGGCGTGGTGGTTTCGGTGGGGGCGCGGGGCGGCGTGCTGCTGCCCGGGCAGTCGGCGGTGCAGGGCATCGGGCCGTCGGCGGACTGGCTGACCGCGCACGCCGTGGCCGGGCGGCGGCTGCTGGTGGACTCGCGGGTGCGGGAGGCCTCGGGCTTTCCGACGGTGATGCCGCGTTCGGTGGTCAGCGCCGCGCCGCTGCTCCTCCGCGACGGCCGGCTCGCGGTCGACGCCGCGACCGAAGGTGTGCTGGACCCGCGGGACCTGTCGTTCGGCTACGCGTGGTCGCAGCAGCGCCAGCCACGCACGATGGCCGGTATCGACGCGCGCGGCCGGCTGCTCCTGGTGACCGTCGACGGGCGGCAGCCCGGAGTGAGCGAGGGCGTGACGCTGGTGGAGGGCGCGCGGCTGATGCGGTCGCTCGGCGCGGTGGACGCGCTGAACCTCGACGGCGGCGGCTCCAGCGCGATGGTCGTCGCCGGAGCGGTGGTGAACAAGCCCTCGGACGCCGCGGGGGAGCGCGCGGTCGGCGACGTGGTCGCGGTGTTGCCCTGAGTCCCCGGGGTCACTCGTTTTCGGAGATCCGGGCGGTGGTGCGCTCCCGGGCCAGAAGGTTTCGCAGGGCGGCGAGGACCTCGTCGGGCGCCTTCTCCATGACGAAGTGCCCGCCGCCCGGGATCAGGGTCAGTTCGGCACGGGGGATCCCGGCGGCGAGCTCCTCGGCGATCGTGGTGCGCAGGTAGTCGTCGCCGGTGCCCCACACGATCGCCGTGGGGCATTGGATGCCGCCCAGCCCCGCGGCGAGGTCGGCGCGGGCGGGGACGCGGTACTGGCTGAAGAAGTGCAGCACCCAGCGGGCGCCTTCGGGGTCGCGCATCCAGCCCAGGTAGTCGCCGAGGGTGGCGCGGTCGAAAACGCCGTCCCGCAACGGTTTCCGCAGGGCCGCGAAGTTGATCCCGGCCAGTGGCAGGACTTTCGCGAACGCGCCGGCGAGCCTGCTGCGGCCGAGGAGGCCCACCAGGGAGAACACTGCGTACCAGGCGGGCACGAAGGTGCGGTGGGCGCGGCTGTTGAGGATCGCGAGCCGGCGCACGCGCCCGGGGTGGCGCTGCGTGAAGCCGAGGGCGAGGAAGCCGCCGTAGTCGTGGCCGAACAGGTTGCAGTCGCCGATCCCGAGGGCGTCCAGGGCGCGCCCGAGACGGGCGACCTCGGTGTCGTAGTCGAACCGCAGATCGGTCCGCCGTTCGGAGGCGCCCCAGCCGAGCCAGTCGAGGGCGAGGACGCGGTGGTGCTCGGCGAGCGCCGGGATCTGGTGGCGCCAGGCGCGGTGGTTCGCGGGATAGCCGTGCACCAGGACGACGGGCTCGGCGGCGGGATCACCGAGGTCCACGTACGCGAGCCGGGCGCCGTCGACCCGCACCGAGCGCGGCTCAGCGGGCAGGGACATGGGTTTCCTCCTGGGTCAGGCGCCGGGGCGCGCGTCCGTTCCTGGCCGGAGCGCCCGGTGCAGGGCGAGCGTGTCGAGGTAGGTGTCCTTGGTGCGCACCAGCCCGTCCCGGACGGTGATCACGTCGACACCCGCGACTTCGAGCGGCCGGCCGGTCGGCTGGAGGAGCTCGCCCCGCAGCGGGAACGGCTTCGCCAACGTCGCGGCGAAGCGGTACTGGTCGACGTACATCGCGTCGCCGACGCTCAGTTCGGTGGTGGTGAAGCGCATGTCCGGCCAGGCTTCGAGGAAGTAGCCGAACTGGGCCCGGACCGCGTCCGCTCCGGTCGCCGGTGCGAAACCCTCGGCGTGCAGGTGGAAGACCATGTCCTCGCCCTGCAGTGCCATGATCGCGTCGAGATCGCCGGCGTTCCAGGCCGCGCCGTAGCGCTCGGCGATGGTCGCGGTGTCGCGGATCTTCGCCGATTCCCTGTGCGCGTCTGCTCTCCTGCTCACCGTTCACTCCGGAGCTTCCAGGAGATGTCTCGGGTCGTTCCTCCGGCCTGCGCTCGGCTCAGCATCCTCGCCTCCCCATTTCTTGCAATCGTTGCAAGAGTGGGTTCACGGTAGCAGCAGCGGGGACTTCTTACAACGGATGCAGGAACGCGTAGGGTGTCCGGCATGCCCACCGGTGACGTCAAGGCGCGTGATCCGCGGAAGCAGCGGACGATCGACGCCCTGCTCGCGGCGGCCGAACAGATCTTCGCCCGCCGTCCGGTCGACGAGGTGACCGTCGAAGAGATCGCCGAGCGCGCCGGGGTCGCGGTCGGCTCGATCTACAACAACTTCGGGTCCAAGGCCGGCCTGCACGCCGCGGTCGTGGACCGGGCGCTGGACGTGGACCGCGAGTACATGGACCGCGCTTACACGCCGGACCGCTCGCCGGTCGAGCAGCTCGAAGCCGCCGCCGAGCAGTACCTGCGCTTCTACCTCGAGCAGCCGGAGTTCTTCCGGATGCTCGCCTTCCCCGCGCCGCTGGGGAACTACTCCGCCGCGGCCGAGACCGCCGCCCGCCTCGCGCACCGGGTGGACGAGCAGAACGCGCGCATGATCGACGCGATCGAACGCGGCATCGCGGCGGGGACGATCCGTCCGATGGACGCGCGCAAGGCCGCGAAGGTGCTCTGGGCGAGCTGGAACGGCGTCATCAGCCTGGCCTGGCGCCCGGACGAACTGCGTGAGGACGAAGCGGGGCTGGCCGAACTGCTGTCGCTGGCGGCGGACCTCGTCGCCTGGGGCCTGCGCCGGGTCTAGTGCGCCGGGGTCAGGCGGCGCGGCGCAGGTCGAGGCGCTCGGGGAGCTGCCGGAAGCCGGCGGAGCGGTAGGTGGCGACGGCGGCGGTGTTGGTGCTCGGGGTGCAGACGAACGCGCACGACGAGCCGAGCTCGCGCAACGCGGCCGCCGCGGCGAGGGTGATCGCCCTGCCGTGACCGCGGCCGCGGTGGTCCCGGTGCACGCCCAGCGGCTCCAGCAGACCGGGCCTGCCGCGGCCGGCGGACCACACGGTCACCGCCGCCACCGGCGTGTCCTGGTCGTGGCCGACGAGGCACCGCGCGTCGGCGTAGGGCGGGGCCGACGCCATGTCGCGCCAGTGCTCGGCGGTGAACGTCGACCCGTTGAAGGCGGCCCGTTGCACCGCGGCGCGCACGTGCGCCTGCTCCGGCCCGGTCACCTCGATCCGCAGGCCCGGGTCCGGCACGGGCTCGGCGAGGTCGCGGACCAGCGGTGTCCAGGCGTCGCCGTCGTGCCAGCCGTCGCCGCGCAGCAGGTCCCGGACCAGCGCGCCCGGCGGGGTTTCCAGGAACACCTCGCCCGCGGGCAGGACACCGCGCTCGGGCCGGGCGAGGTCGTCGGCCAGCCGTCGCGCGAGTTCCTCGTCCCGGCGGGCGTCCGGCGCGACCGTGAGGCGCAGCAGGCCGGGTTCGTCCAGCAGCCCCACGGCGACGATCCGCCCGTCCCGGCTCCACGTCCGGACCGCCGCGGCCGTCGCGTCCGCGCCGGACCGCCAGAACCAGCCGACGTCGCCCGGGTGCAGCTGCACCGGCGCGTCGTCGTGCTGCCAGGCCCGCAGCGCGCGCACGGCGTCGTCCAGGATGGTCGCCATACCGTCGATCACACACCACCGCGCCGCCGCCGCGCACCCGGTTTTACGCTGGGCCGCATGGATCTCTTCGCCGGCATCTCGGTCAGCGACTACCCGGCCGCCCGCGAGTGGTACGAGCGGCTGTTCGGGGCCGTCGCCTTCGAGCCGAACGACGTCGAGGCGGTGTGGGAGCTGGCCGAGCACCGGTACGTCTACATCGAGCACCGGCCGGAGCACGCGGGCCACGCCCAGCACACGATCTTCGTGGACGACCTCGACGAGGTGGTCGCCGGAATCGCCGGGCGGGGCCTGGAACCGGCCCAACGGGAGACCTACGACAACGGCGTCCGCAAGATCACCTACCGCGACGCGGACGGCAACGAGATCGGCTTCGGTGGCGCGCCGGTCGGGTGAGCCGGGACCGACGCTACTTGTACAGTGTTCTACCATGAGTGGAAGATTCATGGATGGGTCTCGACGGTCGTGACAGGTCCAGTGGCGTTCACGGCAGGCGCAGGCGAGGATCCCCAAAGTGTGGGCTTCACGCCGGCCAAGGACGGCCCGGTGGTCGTGCCTGCGCAGATGCGAAACGCGGTGGGCTGGGATGGGCCGATGGTCATGTACGTGGAGGACGGCCGCGTTGTGATCGAGCCGCGCGCGCACCTCGCCGCGCGTATCAAGCGCGAGGTCGCGGAGGCATGGCGGGGTACCGGCTCCGCTGTTGACGAACTCATCGCCGAGCGCCGGGCTGAAGCTGCCCGGGAGGCCGGCGGATGACCGGCGACGTAGCCGTGCTGGACACGTCCGCGGTGCTTGCCTGGCTGCGGGACGAACCCGGCTCCGAGGTCGTCGATCCTGTGCTGGCCGGCGGACAGATCTCCGCCGTCAACTGGTCGGAGCTGGCGGCCGAACTCGCGTACCACGACGCTCCTGTGCGACGCACCCTCGATCGCCTGGTGGCGCTCGGTGTGCGTGTGGTCCCGTTCGACGCGGCGACCGCTGTCGCCGCCGGGCAGTTGTGGAAGACCGGGAAGTCTGCCGGCTTGTCGCTCGGCGATCGGGCGTGCCTGGCGAAAGCCTCCGTTGTCGACGGCACCGCGACGGTGTTCACGGCCGACGCCGCCTGGGCTGATCTCGATGGCATCGACACGCCGATGAAGCTCATCCGCTGACACCCTGCGGCGTCGGCGGGGGTGCGGGAACGTGCGCCTAGAGCATCCCGGCGGCGCGGAACATCCGGTCGTAGATCTCGCGGATCGTCTGCTGCTTGCGGGCGTTGTAGTCCATCACGGTGCCGCCGCCGGGGATCGCGGCCCGCTTCGCCTCCTGGTAGCGCTCGCGGTCGTCCGGGTGCGTGCGCAGCCAGTCGCGGAAGAGGCGGTGCCGGATGGTCTCCGGGCAGTCCGGCCCGTACACGTGCAGGTTCACCCGCGGCCCGGCCAGCGTCAGGCAGCGGTGCTCGTGGAAGGACGGCTGCCGGATCGTCAGCACGTACCCCAGCCGCTCCAGCGGCGGCACGTACGTCTCCTCGGCCCGCGGGTCGGCGACGGTCAGGTCGATGTCGACGACGTCCTTCGCGGCGAGCCCCGCCACGGAGGTCGAGCCCACGTGCTCCAGGTCCAGCACGGCTGCGCCCAGTGCGCGCCGGATCCCGGCCGCCAGGTCCCGGTAGCGGCGCGGCCAGTCCGGGTCGTACGGCACGATCCGCACGGGCGACGGCGCGGGCGGGCCGTGCACCCACGGGTTCTCGTCCGGGTCGGGGTCGTGGTGCCGGGTGATCTCCGCGAACGTGGCCACTCCCGCGAAGCTAGCAGCCCCAGATGCTGCCTTCCAGTTCGTCCCCGCCACCGCCCGGACCGCCGGCCGTCATGCCGAGCGCCGTCATCGCCGCGTCGAAAGCGTCCTCTGTGGACGCCGCGATCTCCCGGAACGCCGGGGGAAACCCGGCGACGGCGCGGGCGCGGGCCGCCGGGTCGCTCTTGGTGACGCCGCCGGTGAACATCCGCGGGTACACCTCGGCCACGAACGGCGGTCGCGGCGGGTCGAACGGCCAGATCCGGAACCCGGCGCCCGCCAGCCGGTGCAGTGCCCGCATCCCGTGCAGCGACCCGCGGCCCACCTGCCCCGCCCCGACGAGCTGGAACACCGACTTCGCCGGGAAGCCCGCGGCCCGCGCGGCTTCCTCGGTGCGCCGGAACTCCTGCCCCGTCAGCGCCTTACGGGTCGTCCAGAACGGCGGCTCCGGCGCGGCGAGCCACCGCGCCAGGCCGCGCTCCCGCATCAGCGGCGTCAGCGACTCCTCCGCGAGCGCCGCCCACAACCCGCGCGCGGTCAGCCCGCGTTCCCGCAGGTACCAGGCGGGCAGCGAGAACGCGAAGTCCAGCCCCACCACGAGATCGGGCGTCGCGGTCCCGATCAGCCAGTCGACGACCTCCTCGCGGCTGCGCCCGTTCTCCAGCCGCACCAGCTCGCCGCGGATCACCTCGGCGACCCAGATCACCCGGCGCTGCGCGGGGCCGGCTCGCCCGGACCAGTCGACGGCGACGACACGTGCCACGAGCCGATCGTGGCACGCCGTGCGGCGACCCGGCGCACCACCAGGTAGGTCAGCAACCCGAACGGCGACAGCAGGATCGTCAGCACCAGGATCGGCGCCACGAACGCGTGGTGCACCCCGCGCTCCCGCGCGTCGGAGTACATCCACCGGCCGATGAACAGGTCGAAGGCGATCAGGTGCGCCCAGATCGCCGCCGCGCCTTCCGGCGTGCCCAGGAACGCCCGCAACGTCTCCAGGTCCGGCCGGCTCACCACCGGCCAGAGCGTGCCGAAGTCGCCGACCGCGAACACGGTGTAGACCACCAGGGGCGGGAGGACGATCCACGGCGAGGCGATGATCCGCCGCGTCACCGACCACCCCGGCGCGAGGATCATCAGCGCCCAGAACGGCGCGGCCAGGTAGAACGTGATCTGGAACAGGGCCGTCGTGCTCATGCCACGCTCACCTCCGGACGACGGGACCCGGCGGCCAGCGACCAGACCGCGCCCGCCGCCACGGCGCCCACCAGCCCGGCGAGCGCGGCCAGTGTCCGGGCGTCGGGGTGGATCAGCGGCTGCCCGCGGAGGGCCTGCCACGTCACGAGCGCGACCAGGCCCGCGTAGCCCAACCCGGCCACCGCCACCAGCCGCGCCCGCACGACCTCGGACCGCAGGCGCGCGACCCGGCGGGCGAGCACGGTGAGCAGGAGCGCGAACAGCGGCAGGACCTGCAGCGCGTGCATGCCGACGAAGTGCGGGATCCGCAGGTCGCCGCCCGTCGTGCTCCAGCCGGTGAGGGGTATCCCCGGCCCGCCGTCGGCGACGCCCACGCTGTGCGCGCCGATCAGGCCCTCGAACGTGCCGTCCCGCATGGATCGCACCTGCTCGCCGGTGGGGCCGATCATCAGCCCGCCGAGCCCGAGCCCGGCCAGCGACACGACCGCGCCGAGCCGGATCGCCCACCGCGCCGCGCCGTCGGTGATCTCGGTGCGCAGCAACAGGATCGTCAGCACGAACGTGCCCGTCCACAGCGCCGCGATCGAGATGCCCATGACCGTGAACAAGGTGGCGTCGAACGGGGTGGCGGCGTTGAAGTGGCTCGCCCGCCCGCGGACCACCTGGAGCACGATGATCGCGTACTCGACCAGCACGATCACGACGATCGCGGTCGACACGCGCGCGGCCAGGCGCTGCCCGCGCCGCAGGAGCGTGAGCATCCACGCCCACGTCACGCAGTACAGCGCGATCGAGACGGCGAACTTGAGCGGCTTGAGCCAGATCGGCGCGCCGAGCAGGACCCGGTCGTCGAGCGCGAGGCCGCCCAGCGACACCACGGTCATGCCCGCCATGATCCCGGCGGTCCACGTCATCGGGCGGTGCCAGGCCGAGACCCGGCCGAGCAGGGTTGTCATCGTGTCTCCTCCCAGTCGGATAGCATAACTATCCAATACGGGAAGCTACGCTATCCATCCTGAGGAAGTCCACAGGAAACCCGCTGACGGAGGAGCGCCTCGCCGAGTTCGCGCCAGAACGGCCGTGCGGTCGCCCCCGGCTCGATGCCGATGACCTGCACGACGACGTGGTCGGCGCCCGCCTCGACGTGACGGCGCAGCTTGCCCGTGATGGCCTCCAGGTCACCCCAGAACACGAGGTCGTCGACGATCCGGTCGCTGCCGCCGCGGGCGAGGTCGTCCTCGGTGTAGCCGAGGCGCCGGAACTTCGCGATGTTGTACGGCGTGGTCAGGTAGGTGTGCAGGTGCTCCCGGGCGACCGCGCGGGCCCTCGCGGGATCGGTCTCGAACAGCACGGCGTGCTCGACGGCCAGGAACGCGTCCGGGCCGAGGGTCTCGCGTGCGCGAGCGGTGTGCTCGACGTTGACGTGGTAGGTCTGCGCGCCCGCGGCGCGGTCGCGGGCGAGTTCGAGCATCTTCGGGCCGTAGGCGGCCAGGATGCGGCGGATCGGCGCCGCCGACTCCCGCGCGTCGAGCTCGTCGAGGTACTCGCGCATGGCCGTGAGCGGCTTGACCCCGGGGTGCGGCTCGCCGCCGAACCCGAGCCCGAGGACGTGCCGGCCGGGGTAGGCGTCGGCCAGCAGGGCGGCCGCGCCGTGCGCCGAGTGGGCCGGGTGGGACCAGATCTGCGCGATGCCGTTGACGACCCGCAGCCGCTCGGTGGCCGCGAGCAGGACGCCGGCCTGCGTGAACGCTTCGCGCCCGCCCACCTCGGGGAACCAGAACGCGCGCCAGCCCTGCTCTTCCAATTCCCGCACCGACTCGCGCATCAGCGCGGCAGGCTGGTGCTCGAAGTCGAACGTGTAGATGCCGAATGTGCCCAGATCATCCATGGATCGAAGTATCGCAGATTCTCGATATGATCGGGTGTGGGCTCCGGCACGGGGGAACAGGGGAGCGCTACAGGGTCTCGCCGAGGACGGCGACGAGCTCGGCGATGCGCTGCTCGTCGCGCTTGTAGTGGGTCCACTTGCCGACCCGGGTGGCGCGCACGAGGCCCGCGCGCTGCAGCTCGGCCAGGTACGCCGACACCGTCGACTGCGCCAGCCCGGCCTTGGCCTGGATGTGGCTCACGCACACGCCGACCTCGGCCGGATCGGCGATCGCCCGGTCCACGGGGAAGTGCCGCTCGGGCTCGCGCAGCCAGGACAGCAGCTGCAGGCGCACCGGGTTCGACAACGCCCGCAGCGCGCGGACGACGTCGGGGTCCGGGGTGACCGCGGCTTCCGTCATGGCACCCAGGTTATCCGGGCCGGCGCGCGCGGGGCGGCTCACACCTCGGGCGGCGCGGTCGGGCAGGGGGCCCAGCCGTAGGCGGCGCAGTCGATGGTCGCCCACACGGTCTTCCCGCCGTCCGGGGAGAGCCGGCTGCCCCAGTCCTGGGCGACCGCATCCACGATGCGCAGGCCGCGCCCGCGCCGGTCCGCCGGGCTGCTGCCGGTCAGCACCGGCATCAGCGTGGAGTCGTCGTCGACTTCGAGGTGGATCCGGCAGGGGGCCTCGTCCCGGCGCAGCCGCAGCCGCCGGGGGCCGCCGCCGTGGTCGTAGGCGTTGGTGACGAGCTCGGTGGCGGCCAGCAGCACCGCCGTCAGGTGGTCTTCGCCCAGGTCCGCCAGTGCCGACGCCGCCCAGCGCCGCACCGCGACCAGCGGGGGCACGTCGCCGGGCGCGAAGTCGAGCACCAGCGCGGCGCGGTCCGGATCGGTCATCTCCACGTGCCGCCAGTCCCCTCTGCGCCCTGTCTGCTCAAGGCGGCTGGTGCTGTCTACCCTGCGGCGGCACGCCGAAAACCCGCAGCGGCGCTACGCCGTCGGGTTCCGGCGTGGCTTGATGCGCGCGTGGGGCAACTCGGGCGCGGGCAGCCAGGACACCGCGCCCTGGTAGCCCTCGACGCGCCCGAACTGGTCGGACCCGGCCTGCCAGGCCTCGCGGTAGGCGGCGATCTCGTCGTGGGTGCGGCCCACGAAGTTCCACCACATCACGATTTCCTCGGTGAAGGGCGTGCCGCCGAGCAGGAGGACCCGCGCCGGGCCGGTGCCGTCGTTGACCAGCTCCAGGGTGGGCGAACCGGGCGCCAGGTAGGCGAGTTCGCCGCCGGCCAGCGTCGTGCCCGCGACGGTCACGCCGCCGATGTCCTGCAGCACGCCGTGCTCGAACGCGGGGTCGACGTCCAGCTCCAGTCGCGCCCCGGGCGCCAGGGTGAGCTCGGCGCCGAGCAGGGGCGTGAAGGCCGGCACCGGCGAGGTGCTGCCGGCCAGGCTGCCCAGGAAGACGCGGATGGTCGCGCCCGGCGCCTCGACCAGCGGAGGCGCGTAGTGCCGGAAGTCGCGCGCGGTGTGCCGGTGCTCGTCCGGCAGCGCGATCCACAGCTGCACGCCGTGCAACGTGGTGGTGTCCGGTGTGGACACCTCGGAGTGCGCGATGCCGTGCCCGCCGGTCATCAGGTTCAGCTCGCCAGGGCGGACGAAGGCGTGCGTGCCGAGGCTGTCCCGGTGCTCGACCTCGCCGGTGAACAGCCAGCTCGCGGTCTGCAGGCCCGTGTGCGGGTGCGGGGCGACGTCCATGCCGCCGGTGGCCGCGACGTCCTCCGGGCCGTAGTGGTCGGCGAAGCACCACGCGCCGATGAGGGATCGCTGCCGCTGCGGCAGGGTGCGGCGCACCCGCATCGCGCGCGGTCCGCCCAGCGGGACGTCCCGGGGCGACAGCACGGTCACGGTGCGCGCGGGCGCGGGCGCGGGCGGGTCGCCGCACACCAGCTCGGCGGGGTCCGCCTCCACGTTGCTCATGGGTTCATCCTGCCACCCGCCCGCGGCGGCGGGCCGGGGCTCAGCGGGTGTCGGCGCGGGGGCGGCCCGCCGACAACGGGAACAGCCCGAGCACGATCATCCCGATTCCCAGTCCGAGGTGCAGCCAGTTGTCGGCGTCGTTGACCGGCACGAAGTTGGCGCCCGAGCCGTGGTCGACGAGCAGGCCGTACAGCCACAGGACCAGGTACACGACGCCGCCGCCGATGAGGAAGGCGCGGGCGCCGCGCGCGCTGCGGGCCAGCGCCAGGCCCGCGATGCCGAACGCGAGGTGCACCAGGTTGTGCAGCACCGACACGGCGAACACGCCGAGCAGCATCGCGCCGGAGTGGTGGCCGGCGAAGGTGAGCTGGTCGTAGTGGGTGGTCAGGCCCGGGATGAACCCGGCGATCCCGACGAGCAGGAACACGACGGCGACGACCGCGGCGAGGGTCTGCGTGACGGTGCGGGCGGTGCCCGCGGCGGTGGGTGTGTGCGACATGGTGCTGCCTCCCGGAGTGGCTTTCCCGCGGGCTTCCCGGCTGAGCGGGGTTCAACCGGGCTCAGCCCGGTCCGACGCGGTGGATCGCCAGGCTGTCCAGGCGGGAGACGCTCGTGTCGGAGGGCGCGGTCACCAGCGGCCCGACGCGCGGAGGCGGGCTCGCCGGGACCGTCTCCCCGCGCAGCGCGGCTTCGGTGAACGCCCGCAGCCGTTCGCCGCAGCGGCGGTAGAAGCGCAACTGGGTGCGGCGGCCGAACAGCCGCCAGCCGAGGAAGGTGATCCGGCCCAGCGACGGCGCGCCCTGCGAGTAGCTCTCGGCGACGAACTCGACCTGGCCGCTGCCGGGGTGCTTGACGACCTGGTAGGTCACCTTGCCCCGCTCGAGGTGGCCGTCCAGGGTCTCGTACGCCCAGCCCCAGACCCGGCGGCCGTCGTCCCGGGTCTCGTCGACGACCTCGGTGACGCGGACCCCGCAGTAGAAGTGGATCGCGTGCCACCGGGCTTCGAGCAGCATGTCGCGGCCGGCCAGCGGCGCGTCCGGGTCGTAGAGCGCGCGCACGATCTCCGGCGGGGAGAACTCGTAGTCGCGCACCAGCCGGCACGCCTGCTCCCACGAACCGTCCGGCTCCGGGGGCCCCGGCCGTTCGGCGGGCAGGGCGTGGCGGTGCGTGTCGATGTTCCAGGCGGGCCCGCGCACCTCGGACACGTCGTAGTTGATCCCCTTGCCCGCCAGGTCCCGCCACGCCTGTCCGGCGTCGAGCCTGCCGAAGACCCACCGGCCGGCGCGGGTCACTCGTGCTCCGCCAGCGAGTCCCCGATGACCCACAGGGTGGGCGGCCACAGACCGACGAACAACGCGCGCCGTTCGGCGTTGCCCCGCTCGTCCTGGTCGACCGTCTTGGCGCGGATCCAGAGGCCGAGGCACAGGCCGATGGTCGCCAGCGAGGCGAGGTGCAGGTGGGCGCCGCGCACGTGTGCCCGGTGCAGCAGCCGAACGACCATGGACGTCTCCGTGTCGGGCGTGGATGTGCGGGTAACTGCTGTGCTGTACCCGGAAATCGCTGTTTCACCCACGGGAGTCCACCGATGCCCTCACCACGCCGGGTTTTCGCCGTGGCCGGGCGCCTGTTCGCGGGCACCGTGCTGGTCACGTGGCGCTACGTCTGGTCGACCACGCCGCTGCACCGCCACGAGGGCCCGGGCGGCGAGGAGGACCGGCCACCGCCGCTGCCGCCCGGCGTGCTCGACGACCGGGTGCAGCTGGACGGCCGGGGACCGCTGTTCCACCGCCGCTTCCGCGTGCGGGTGGCCGGAGCGGAGATGGACCCGGCGCGGCTCGTCGGCCTCGTCGTCGGCGACTTCAAGCACTTCGTGCCCGGCGAGGTGGTCGACGTCCACAACGGACGGAGTGGGGACGAGCTGGTGGTGGAGATGCCCGGCCCGTGGAACGGCCCGGTGCGGATCGCCTACCGGGACCCGGCCACCGTGCGGCTCGTGACGCTGCGCGGGCACCTGGAGGCGGGGCAGGTGCAGTTCCGCGCTCACGCCGACGGGGACCTGCTGGTGTTCGAGATCGAGCTGTGGGCCAGGGCCGCGAGCGCTCTGGTGCACCTGCTCTACGCCCGCCTGCGCTTCGCGAAGGAGGTGCAGCTCAACATGTGGGTGCGGTTCTGCCTCGCCGCGGCCGCAACCACCGGGGGCCGCCTCGTCGACGGCGTGCACATCACCACCCGGCGGCTCGGCTGAGGCGACGGCTCAGTGCGCGCCGAGCTCGGCGGCGACCTCCGCGTTGATCCGCTCGAACTGCTCGCCCATCCGCGCGGCCAGCGCGGTGGCCGCCGACAACGGCCGCACCATCACCATGAAGTCGTCGATCCGGCCGTGCTCGTCGAGGTGCAGGAAGTCGCAGCCGGTGAGCTCCTTGCCGTCGACCGTCGCCTCGAAGACGAGCGCGTGGTCGCGCCCGCCGGCGTCGGCGATCTCCCGCACGTAGCGGAAGTTCTCGAACACCCGCATCACGGCGCGCAGGATCGCGGCGGTCACGGTCTTGCCGTGGTACGGCTTGAAGGCCACCGGACTGGTGAACACGACGTCGTCGGCGAGCAGGGCGGCCATGCGGGTCTCGTCGCGTGCTTCCACGGCTTCCCGGAACGGATGCATGGTCGCCGAGGGTAGCGGTGCCTCCCCGGCGGGACAATCCCGGTGTCGTCAGTCCTCTGTGGACCCGGCCCGCCTGCCGCCACTGATGATGTATAACGACCTATACGGCGCGGCCTTCAGCAGTCGGACTCGTCGGCCAGCTCAAGGGCCTCGGCCAGCCGCGCGGCCAGGAACGCCCGGTCGGCCGGGTTCGCCGCCAGCTCGTGCGCCCGCCGGTACGCCGCGGCGGCCTCCGCGGGGCGGCCGAGCCGCCGCAGCAGGTCGGCCCGCGCGGCGTGGTGCAGGTGGTAGCGGTCGAGCCCGTCGATCCGGTCGAGCAGCGCCAGCCCGGCGGCAGGCCCGTCGGTCATCGCGACGGCCACCGCGTGATTGAGCGCCACCACGGGCGACGGCGTGATCCGCAGCAGCTCCGCGTACAGCGCGGCGATCCGCGGCCAGTCGGTGTCCTCGGCGGACGGCGCCTGCGCGTGCAGCGCCGCGATCGCCGCCTGCAGCTGGTACGGGCCGGGCGCCCCGAGCCGCAGCGCGCGGTCGAGCACGCCGACCCCCTCGGCGATCGCGGCCCGGTCCCAGCGCCCGCGGTCCTGGTCGGCCAGCAGCACCACCTCGCCGGCGGGGGAGTGGCGCGCGGCGGCCCGCGAGTCGTGCAGCAGGAGCAGCGCCACCAGCCCCAGCGCTTCCGGCTCGTCCGGCATCAGGGCCGCGACCAGTTTGGCGAGCCGGATCGCCTCGGCCCGCAACGTGCCGGCCGGTCCCGCCGTGTAGCCCTGCGTGAAGATCAGGTACACCACCGACAGCACCCCGGACAGACGCTCGGGCAGCAGGTGGTCGGCGGGCACCGCGAAGCGGATCCCGGCATCCCGGATCTTCCGCTTCGCCCGCACCAGCCGCTGCGCCATCGTCGCCTCCGGCACCAGGAACATCCGCGCGATCTCCGCCGCCGTCAGCCCGGCCACGGCCTGCAACGTGAGCGCCACCCTGGCCTCCGGCGCGAGCGCCGGGTGGCAGCACGTGAAGATCAGGCTCAGCCGCTCGTCGCCGACCGCGAGCAGGCGGTCTTCGCCCAGCTCGCTCACGGCGGGCCGCCGGTCGTTTGCCCGCTCCTCCTTCTCCCGGCCCGCCCGGTCGCGCCGCAGCCGGTCGACGGCGCGGTTGCGGGCGGCGGTGAGCAGCCACGCGACCGGATCGTCGGGCACCTCGTCCCGCCAGGCACGCAACGCGAGCGCGCACGCGTCCTGCAGCGCGTCCTCGGCCAGCTCGAAGTCGCCGAGCACCCGGACGAGCGCCGCGAGCATCCGCGCGCGGTGCTCCCGGTAGACGTGCCCGACGACGTCAGACGGCACCGGCGGGGCTGTGGTCGACGCCGGGCACGTGCGCGAGCGGCCGGACCTCGATGGTGCCGGTCTCGGCCAGCGGGCACAACGCGGCCAGTTCCAGCGCCTCGTCCAGGTCGCGGCAGTCCAGCACGTAGTACCCGCCCAGGTGCTCGTGGGTCTCCACGAACGGCCCGTCGGTGATCAGCGTCCGCCCGTCCCGCACGGCCACCGTCGTGGCGGTGTGCACGTCCTGCACCGGATCGCCCGCGACCAGCACCTGTCGCCGGCGCAACTCGTCGGCGAAGGCGTTCACCCTGGCCAGAGCCTCCGCGAACCCCGGATCCGACGGTTCCGGCCGTTCGCAGTTGTAGATCATCAGCAGGTAGCGCATCGGTCCTCCCGGTCGTCCTCATTCCCGGATGACGAACGGGATGCCCGCGACTCGACAGCCCGCCGGAAGATTTTCGCCCCGGCGCGCCGGAAATGCACGAGGGCACGGCCGCGTGGTGCGGCCGTGCCCTCGTCGCCCTGGGCGGTCAGCGCGGGGTGTAGGTGAGGCAGTTCGCGGCGTGACCGCCGGAACCGGGCCCCACCCGGACGCCCGAGGCCGTGCACTCGAGCGAGGAGTTGTAGGTGCAGTCCGCGCGCGAGCACGCGCCGACCTGCGCGACGACCCGGTCCAGGCCGCCCTTGGTGTTCAGCGGCACGAAGGTGCCGCAGTCCGCCGAGCCGTTCTCGCCGCTGACGGTGATCGCGTAGGCGTGGCATCCGTCGTGGTTGTACGAGCACCCGGTGACGGTGCACTCGGCCACGGCGGGCATCTCGGTGCTGGTGGTCATTACCGCTCCTCACGACAGGTGGTGGGATATCGTTCGGTGCCTCGAACAATGCCACCGCCCGCAGTGCGCGGCAATTCGGCGGAATTAGGTGAGCCTATCCTCGACGGCCCGCTTTCCGCAGGTGGAGGCGGGTGCCGGAATTGCGGGGCCGGGAGCCCGGAAATGATTCCCGCCCCTTCGGGTGATTGTTCATACCACTCACCCGCGGCCGTTGAGCCCGTCCAGGAACACCTGCTCGAACCGGCCGCCGTCCGCGCCCAGCGCGACCGTCACCGGGTCGCCACGCGGGTCCGGCGCCGTGCGCCCGGACGAAGGCCCGTCCTGGATCACCACCAGGCGGACGCGCGCCACGTCGGTGACCACGCCGTCGTCGCCGAAGGCGAACACCGCGGCGAGCGCGTCCCACCAGAAGAACCACCCGAGCGCGATGCCGTCGCGCATGATCGGGTGCGTCATGATCGCGTGCACGACGCGCGCGCTGACCGTGGTGCCTTCGGCGCCGATCCGGTCCACGTAGGCCTGCGTGATCGGCACGGAGTCGGTGGCGTCCAACGGGGTCAGGGTCACCGGCAGCGCGCGGAACACCTCCCGCGCGGCCGGCGGGTCGAGCCAGATGTTGAGCTCCTGGCTGTTGTCGAAGCCCGGCAGCGCCTCGCCGAACAGGTTCCCGCCGGCGTGCACCGCGCCGCCCATCACGTGCACGTCCCGCACCTGCCGGATCAGCGGGCTGCCCGCGGGCAGGGCCGACGCGAGGTTGGACAGCGGGCCGGTCGCCAGCACGGTCACCTTGGTGGTCGTGGTCGCCAGGGTCTTGCGGATCAGGTGCGCCGCGGTGAGTTTCGCGGGTGGCGGGGTCTGCCCGGCGTCGCCGAGCGCGTCGGTGAGGACGGTTTCCATGTCCCGCACCGTCGCCGCGGGCGCGGGGTGCACGCCAGTGCCGGAGCCGTCGGCCACCGGCACGTCCGGCAGCCCGCACTGCCGCAGAACGCTGTGCGCGTGCTGCCGCGCCCGGCCCGGCGTGCCGAACCCGTTGTTGGTGATCGTGACGGCGCGGAGGTCGATGCGGCGCTCCTGGTGCTGCACGCACAGGTAGGCCAGTGTCGAGGCGTCGTCGACGTCGAGGTCGCTGTCGTAGATCACCGGCACCGGACGCGGGGCCGCGGACGGCGCGGCCGGGGCCGCGAGCCCGGCGATCACGAGGACGAAGGTCAGCAGGACCGTGCGCATGAAAGCCTCCCCAGGCAGGCTGCACCCCGGTCAGGATAGGGGAGCCGCGAGCGGGGCGCCGGGGGCCAGTTTGGGTGTCTACTGTGGACTGAAGGCGGCGGGAATTTCCCAACCACCCGCACCGGAATCCGGTGTGAAAGATTCTCCGATCTTGGTGTCCCGGTGATCCGTTTCGTCACGTAGGCTCCTCCCGTTTGTGTTGGGTGCCTTCACCAAGGAGTTCGCGTGCGCCCTCGTCACTGGGGATCTCTGTTGTGCGTGCTGACGGCTGCCGTCGCCGTGCTGTCCGTGCCCGCCGCGGCGCAGCCCGCTGCCAGGCCGGTCGAGCCGAAGGCGAGCACGGTCGCGCTCGCGACCGTGCCCGAGGTGGCGCCGGGCGCCCGGGAAGTGCCTGCGCGGGAGGAGTTTTCGCTGGCCGGGCTCACCTGGCGGGGCGCGGCGCCGGACACGGTGTCGGTGCGGTGGCGGTCCGCGGCGGGCGGGTGGAGCGACTGGCGCGCGGTCGACCGCCAGGACTCCGGACGGGACGGCGCGCCCGCGCCGTCCACCACCGAGCCGATCTGGACCGGCCCGGCCGACCGGCTGCAGGTGCGCGCCGAACGCGGCGGCGCCCCGGTGACCGCCGAGCTGTCCGCCGTGCTGGTCGACCCCGGAACGTCCCCGGCCGACGCGATGGTCGCGCAGGCGACGGGCGTGCCGTCGATGCCCGCCGTCGTGACCAGGGCGCAGTGGGGCGCCGACGAATCGCTGATGACCTGGACGCCGGAGTACGCGCCCACCGTCAAGGCGGTGACGCTGCACCACACCGACAACAGCAACGATTACACCTGCGACCAGTCGGCCGAGCTCGTGCGCGGGATCTACTACTACCACGCGGTCACCAACGGCTGGGGCGACATCGGCTACAACGCCCTGGTGGACAAGTGCGGCACCGTGTTCGAGGGCCGCGCGGGCGGGCTGAACCTGCCCACGATCGGCGCGCACGCGGGCGGGTTCAACACCTCCACGTTCGGCATCTCGATGCTCGGCACTTACGGCACGGTCGCGCCGACCGAGGCGACGCTGGACGCGGTGGCGCGCATGACCGCGTGGAAGCTGGGCAACGGCTACACCGACCCGTCCGGGTCCACCACGCTGGTCAGCCGGGGCGGCGGCACGTCCAAGTACCCGGCGGGCACCGAGGTGACGCTGCCGACCGTGTTCGGCCACCGGGACGTCGGCGCGACGGAGTGCCCCGGCGACGCGGGGTACGCCCAGCTGCCCGCGCTGCGCACCCGCGCCACGGAACTGGCCGGGGACTGGCGGTCCAGCCCGGTGCACCAGAAGTGGGTCGCGGTCGGCACGGCCGCGGCGGGCCCGGTGTACGCGGTGGAGGCGGACTGGCCGGGCGGCGGCCGGGCGACGACGTTCGGCGCCGGCGGGTCGACGATCGCGTGGCGCTCGGACCTGGGCGCCTACTGGGTGCGCGGCGCCATCCACGGCACGTTCACCGCGCTGGGCGGGCCGTCGCTGTTCGGCTACCCGACGACCGACGAGCGCGGCACGCCTGACGGCGTGGGCCGCTACAACCACTTCAGCGAGAACGCCTCGATCTACTTCACCCCGGACACCGGCGCCCGCGGCATCCACGGGCCGATCCGCGACAAGTGGGCCGCGCGCGGCTGGGAGACCGGGCTCGGATATCCGCGGACGGACCAGAAGGCGACCCCCGACGGGGTGGGCCGCTACAACCACTTCACCGGGAACTCGTCCATCTACTGGACTTCGGGCACCGGCGCGCAGGCGATCCAGGGCGCGATCCGCGACACCTGGTCGGCGCTGGGGTGGGAAACCAGCCCGCTGGCCTACCCGACGACCGACGAGCGCGCCACGCCCGACGGGGTCGGCCGGTACAACCACTTCAACGGCAGCGGCGGCGGCTCGATCTACTGGACGCCGGGCACCGGCGCCCGCGCGATCTACGGCGCCATCCGGGCGCGGTGGAGCGCGCTCGGCTGGGAAGCGGGCCCGCTCGGCTACCCGACGACGAACGAACTGGTCACGCCCGACGGCGTGGGGCGGTACAACCACTTCAACGGCAGCGGCGGCGGTTCCGTTTACTGGTCGCCGGCCACCGGCGCGCACGCGATCTACGGTGTGATCCGCTCGCACTGGGCCTCCCTGGGCTGGGAGACGTCCTGGCTGGGCTACCCGACGAGCGACGAGTACGGCGTCGCGGGCGGCCGCCGCAGCGACTTCCAGGGCGGCTACATCGTGTTCTCGTTCGCCACCGGCAAGGCGACCGCGTACCGCTACTGAACGGCGACCGCCGGGGCCGGTTCCGCGTCGGTGGTGCAGCGGGCCGGTCCGGCGTAGGTCGCCGCGCGCGGCGGGGGGCCGGGCATGTGCAGGCCGTCGGCCGGCTTCCGCGAGATGGTTTCGCGCGGTGGCCACCGGTGACGCGGGTGCTGGTGCGGACCGGGCCGTCAGGACGGAACAGCGGGCTCTCGCAACTCTACGGACGCCCACCGACAGTTTCCGGCTTGAACGGCACCACCTGCCCGAACCGGACGAGTTCGCCGTAGTGCTCGGGCTTCACCGGCTCCAGCACGAGGTCCAGCAGTGCCGTCGCGGCCTGGGCGGGTGAAGGGGCGTCGCGGACGTCCCACCACAGCGCGGATGTCGGGGTGTTGATCATCCCCGGGCACACCGCGGCCAGCAGGATCCCGCGGGCGAGATCGGTGTCCCGGCGTTGTGCGGCGAGGGCACGCACGGCCGCGACCTGCGCGATCTTCGACGGGATGTTCACGAAACCCGGCCACGCGCCGGCGCGGGCGCTGCCGTCCTCGACCGCGTCCCGCCACGCGGCGACTTGCTCGTCCACCTCGTCGAGCGTGGTCAGGCCGTCGAAGCGGCGGTGCAGCACCGGGGCGAGGTGGTGCAGCGTGCCCAGCGAACTGGCGACCACCACCAGGCTGCCGTGGTCGCGCACCAGCGGCGCGAACGCCCGCAGCAACCGGGTGGTGCCGAAGTTGTTCACCTCCGTGTAGGGGCGGATGATCGCGCGCGGGTCGTCGTCGGGGCCCACGCGCATCACGGCGTTGCCGAACACGATGTCGACCCCGCCGTGGCGCTCCCGCACCAGGTCCGCGAAACGAGCGGCGGCGTCCGGTTCACCCACGTCGAAGATCTCGCCGCGGACGCGCGCCCCGCCGGCCGGCACGGCGTCCACGGCCTGCCGGACCCGGTCGGCGTCCCGTCCGGTCAGGTACACGGTGTCCGCTGTGGACAGACGATGGGCGAGGCCTTCGACCAGGGCGAGGCCGAGCCCCTGGGTGGCTCCGGTGACTACCGCGACTCTGCTCATGACCTCGACGTTATGGCCGCCGGGGGCCATCCGGGTAGCGAAAGAAACTCACCAGGGGTATTCCTGTTCGTCATGGACTTCACCGATGCGTCGCTCACCGCGCTGCGGGTCTTCCGCGAGGTGGCCGAGCGGGGGACGCTCACCGCCGCGGCGGCCGCGCTCGGCTACACCCAGTCCGCGGTCTCCCGGCAGATCGCGGCACTCGAACGCGCCGCCGGGGCGCCGCTGCTGGAACGGCGGCACGACGGCGTGCGGCTCACCCCGGCCGGGCGGGTGGTGGTGCGCCGCGCGGCGAGCGTCATCGACCAGATCGACGCCACCGCACGCGAGCTGGCCGGGTTGCCGGACGAGCACGCCGTGGTGCGGCTGGGGTGGTTCGCCAGCGCCGGGGCCGGGCTGGTGCCGCGGGCGCTGGCCGCGTTGCGGGAGACGCACCCGGCGATCAGTGTGGTGTCCCGGGAGGGCAGCACACCGGCGCTGGTGCGGGCGCTGCGCGCCGGGACGCTGGACCTTGCGGTGATCGCGGCCGCGCCGCCGTTCCGCCCGCCGGACAGCGAAACCCCCGCGCTGGTGGTGCGGACGCTCGTCGAGCGCGGCCTGTGCGTCGCCGTGCCCGCGGCGCACCCGCTGGCGCGCGGGGAGTTCGTGGACATCACGGACCTGCACGGGCAGCGGTGGATCGCCGGCACGGGCGACGACCGGGTGATGGGGGTGTGGCCGGGGCTGGACGAGCGCCCCGAAATCGCCCACACAGCGCGGGATTGGCTGGCGAAGCTGCAGCTGGTCTCGGCGGGATGCGGCATCACGACGGCGCCTGCCTCACTCGCCCCGGTGGCCCCCGCGGGCGTGCGCGTGCTGCCCGTGCACGGCGGCCCGGCCGAACAGCGCCGCCTGCAGGTGGCCCGCCTGCCGGGACCGCAGCCGGAGGCTGCCCGGCGGGTGGTGGAGGCGCTGCGCGTGGCGGCGGTGGAGGCGGGGTCTTGAATGTGCGGCTGTCCGTTCCGCAGCGGCTGCCGGGCGCTGCCGGGGGCGGCCGGTGGTTGAGTCGCCGCGGGTGATGGTTGCGCTGGCCGAGCAGGCGGAGCGGTCGTTCCTCCGCTTGGGCCGGTGGCCCCGACGGGCACGGGCGAGATCCGTCCGGTGGCCGATGCCAGCGCCTAAGCTTCCCCCATGAGCGTGCCACCGACCGGTCTCGCCGCGACGCGGGCTTTTTTCGGGCCCCGTGCGGCTACCTGGGAGTTGAAGTTCCCCGACGACGGGCCCCGCTACCGTCGGGCCGTCGCGGATCTGGCTCCGCCGGCCGGTGGGGTGGTCGCCGACATCGCGTGTGGCACCGGGCGCGCCCTGCCGGAGTTGCGGGACGCCGTCGGCCCCGGGGGCACGGTTCTAGGGGTCGATGTGACGCCCGAGATGCTCGCCGAGGCGGCCGCCCGCGGTCGTCACCGCGTGGCGGCGCTGCTCCTCGGCGACGCTCTGCACCTGCCGTTCAGGACCGGCGCTCTGGACGCCGTCTTCGCCGCCGGGCTGGTCTCGCACCTGCCCGACCCGGTCGCCGGCCTGCGCGAACTCGCCCGCGTCTGCGGGCCGGGCGGGCGCCTCGCGTTGTTCCACCCCGTCGGGCGAGCCGCGCTGGCACGGCGGCAGGGCCGGGAGCTGACCCCGGACGACCTCCGCGCCGAGCCGAACATCCGTGCCGCTCTCACCGCGGCGGGCTGGCGCCTGGACGACATCGACGACGGCGAGGACCGCTACCTCGTCCTCGCCACCGTCCACTGACAACGGTCAGCGGGTGACCTCCCGGCCTCGCTCCTCGCGCGCACCACGGCCGCGGAAAGCGCATTCAGTGGCGGGTTTCAGCGGTGCGCTCGCGCGGGCGGCACGCCGTACCGGCGGCGGTAGGCGGCCGCGAACCGGCTGGCGCTGGAGAAGCCCCAGCGTGCCGCGACCTCGCTGACCGTGCATCCCGACGAGGCCAGGTCCGCGTCGGCGCGTTGCAGGCGGATTCCGAGCAGGTACTCGGTCGGGCTGCAGCCCACCCACTGCCGGAAGCCCTCCTGCAGGCGGCGGACGCTGGTGCCCGCGACCTCGGCCATGTCGCCCGCCGTCCAAGGACGGCCCGGGTCGTCGTGCAGCTGATCCAGGACCCGGTTGATCGCCCGCGGGCGCGGGGCCGGGCCGGCACCGGCCTCCGGGCACCCGGCCAGCAGGAAACTCGCCGCCAGCGCGCCGGCCAGCTGGTCGCGCACGACGTCGCCCAGGAGGCCGGGCTCGTGCAGGTTCGCCGCCAGGCTGCCGACCAGCTGACGCCACGCGCGCCCCTGCCCGGCGGCCAGGTCGAGCTGGTCCGGCAGCTCGCCGCGCAGCGTGACGCGGTCGCCGCCGAGCACCCGCTCGGCCTCGCGGTCCAGCCACGCGCTGTCGAACTTCACGCCCAGCACCGTGCAGGTGGCGTCCCAGTGACTGATCAGCGAGGGCGTGTCGGCCCGGAACACCGTCGCCTGCCCGGACACCGACACCACCGGCCCGTGCCTGCCGCGGCTCTCCAGGTGCCCGGTCAGCGGCATGTTGATCTCGTAGGCGCCGGGGTAGTCGCACGCGACCCGCACGTCGGCGCCCCACCCGACGTGCCCAACCAGCACCGGCCCGAGGTCGAGCGTGCGCAGCGTCAGGCGCGGATCGCGGCCGCCGCCGAGCGGCTGCAGCTCGTGCGGGAAATACGCCTCCGCCACCTTCCGGGACGCCTGGTGCCAGTCCCGGGGCGGCGCACTACGCCGTGCGGGCATGCGCAGGAGGTTACCAGAGACACCCGCCGCGAACTGGCCGCGCGATCCGTGCCGGGACCGCGCGAAGCGTGTCGCGCCGCAGGTCAGCGCTGCCTAGCCTCCCGTGTCATCCCGGACAACGACGTGGGAGGACACCGCGATGACGACGACCGAACGGCCCGATCTCGCCTGGCTCGACGAGGTCACCATGACGCAGCTCGAGCGCAACCCGTACGAGGTGTACGAGCGGCTGCGCGCGGAGGCGCCGCTGGCCTTCGTGCCGGTGCTGGGGTCCTACGTCGCCTCGACCGCCGAGGTCTGCCGCGAAGTCGCGACCAGCCCGGACTTCGAGGCCGTCATCACCCCGGCCGGCGGCCGCACCTTCGGGCACCCGGCGATCATCGGCGTCAACGGCGACATCCACGCCGACCTGCGCTCCATGGTCGAGCCCGCCCTCCAGCCCGCCGAGGTGGACCGCTGGATCGACGACCTGGTGCGGCCCATCGCGCGCCGCTACCTGGAGCGGTTCGAAAACGACGGGCACGCCGAACTGGTGGCGCAGTACTGCGAGCCGGTCAGCGTCCGCTCGCTCGGCGACCTGCTCGGCCTGCAGGAGGTCGACTCGGACAAGCTTCGCGAGTGGTTCGCCAAGCTGAACCGCTCCTTCACCAACGCCGCCGTCGACGAGAACGGCGAGTTCGCCAACCCCGAGGGCTTCGCCGAGGGCGACCAGGCCAAGGCCGAGATCCGCGCCGTCGTCGACCCGCTGATCGACAAGTGGATCGAGCACCCCGACGACAGCGCCATTTCGCACTGGCTGCACGACGGCATGCCGCCCGGCCAGACCCGCGACCGCGAGTACATCTACCCGACGATCTACGTGTACCTGCTCGGCGCGATGCAGGAACCCGGCCACGGCATGGCCTCCACCCTGGTCGGCCTGTTCAGCAGGCCCGAGCAGCTGGAAGAGGTCGTCGACGACCCCACGCTGATCCCGCGGGCGATCGCCGAGGGCCTGCGGTGGACCTCGCCGATCTGGTCGGCCACCGCGCGCATCTCCACCAAACCGGTGACCATCGCCGGGGTCGACCTGCCCGCCGGCACGCCGGTGATGCTCTCCTACGGCTCGGCCAACCACGACACCGGCAAGTACGAGGCGCCCTCGCAGTACGACCTGCACCGCCCGCCGCTGCCGCACCTCGCCTTCGGCGCGGGCAACCACGCGTGCGCGGGCATCTACTTCGCCAACCACGTCATGCGGATCGCGCTGGAGGAGCTGTTCGAGGCCATCCCGAACCTGGAGCGCGACACCCGCGAGGGCGTCGAGTTCTGGGGCTGGGGCTTCCGCGGCCCCACCTCGCTGCACGTCACCTGGGAGGTGTGAGGTGACGTTCGCGGTCAGCGTCGGGGGCAGGCGGGTCGACTGCGAGCCCGGCCAGACCCTGCTCGAGGCGTTCCTGCGCGGCGGGGTGTGGATGCCCAACTCGTGCAACCAGGGCACCTGCGGCACCTGCAAGCTCCAAGTGCTCTCCGGCGAGGTCGACCACGGCGCCGCCCCGGAGGACACCCTCAGCGCCGAGGAACGCGCGTCCGGACTGGCGCTCGCCTGCCAGGCCCGTCCGCTCGCCGACACGGAGGTGCGCAGCACCGCCGACGCCGGGCGCGTCACGCACCCGCTGCGCGACCTGACGGCCACCGTGCTGGAGGTCGCCGACATCGCGCGCGACACCCGGCGGGTGCTGCTGGGCCTGGCCGAACCGCTGGCGTTCGAGGCCGGGCAGTACGTCGAGCTGGTCGTGCCCGGCTCCGGCGCGCGGCGGCAGTACTCGCTGGCCAACACCGCCGACGAGGACAAGGTGCTGGAGCTGCACGTCCGGCGCGTGCCCGGTGGGGTCGCCACCGACGGCTGGCTCTTCGACGGGCTCGCCGCCGGCGACCGGGTCGAGGCGACCGGGCCGCTCGGCGACTTCCACCTGCCGCCGCCGGACGAAGACGACGGCGGCCCGATGGTGCTCATCGGCGGCGGCACCGGGCTGGCGCCGCTGGTGGGCATCGCCCGCACCGCGCTGGCCCGGCACCCGTCGCGCGAGGTGCTGCTGTACCACGGGGTGCGCGGCGCGGCGGACCTGTACGACCTCGGCCGGTTCGCCGAGATCGCGGAGGAGCACCCGGGTTTCCGGTTCGTGCCGGTGCTGTCGGACGAGCCGGATCCGGCGTACCGGGGCGGTTTCCCGACCGACGCGTTCGTCGAGGACGTCCCCAGTGGACGCGGCTGGTCCGGCTGGCTGTGCGGCCCGCCGGCGATGGTCGAGGCCGGGGTGAAGGCGTTCAAACGGCGGCGCATGTCGCCGCGGCGGATCCACCGGGAGAAGTTCACGCCGGCCTCGTGAGTACTTCGAGGGTGACGGCCGTGGTGTCGCCCGGGTGCAGGTCCTCGGCTTCCCGGACGGCGCGTTTGACCGGCAGCACGTAGCAGCCGCGCGCCTTGTCCGGGAAGACCGAGGTCGTCCACGTGGTCGCGCCGACCCGGGCGCGCACCCGCACGGACCCGAAGCCCGGGCGGCTGCCCTCGGTGAGGTCGCTGATCTCGTCCGAGGCGTCGGCGGGCAGGCTCACGAACGTCCAGGTGTCGGCGCGCCGCGCGTCCCACACCCAGAGCTCCGCGTCGAAGACGATGTCCACCCGCGGAGCGTCTCACGCGGCACCGACAGTTTCGGAGCGTGCGGGCCGCGGTACCCGTTCCCGGTGATCACGCACCAGTTCACCGGGGCGGCAGGCACCCGGATGCACGCCGAGGTGACCGGGCCGGCGGGCGCGCCGGAGGTGGTGTGCGTGCACGGGCTGGGCTGCTCGCACCGGTACTTCCGTCCGCTGGCGCGCACGCTGGGGGAGCGGCTGCGGGTGAGCGCGCCGGACCTGCCAGGTTTCGGCCGCACGCCGGGGCCGCGCCGGGCGCTGGACGTGCGCGGGTTGTCGACGGCGCTGGCGGAGTGGCTGCGGGAGACCGGGCGGGGCGGCTCGGTGCTGGTCGCGAACTCGGCGGGCTGCCAGATCGTCGTGGACCTGGCCGTGCACGCGCCGGAGCTGCTCGGCCCGGTGGTGCTGATAGGCCCAAGCACCGACCGGACGGCGCCGTCGCTGGTGCGCCAGCTCGGCCGGCTCGTGGCCGACGCTCCGCGGGAACGGCCGTCGCTGCTGGTGGTGCTCGCGTGGGACTACCTGGTGTGCGGACCCCGGCGGCTGCTCGCCACCGCCCGGCACCTGCGGGACGACCCCGTCGAGGTGAAGCTGCCGCACCTGACCACCCCCGCGGTGGTCGTGCGCGGCAGCCGGGACCCGATCGCGTCCCGGGCGTGGGCACAGGAGATGGCGGCGCGGCTGCCCGCCGGCCGGTACGCGGAGGTTCCGGGGCATGCGCACGCGCTGAACCACTCGGCGCCGGCGGAGGTGGCGGGGCTGGTCGAGTCGTTGGTGGGGAGTGCGCCGGGGTGATTCAGTCCTTGGCGGGAAGCGCACCGGCGTAGGACACGCCCCGCGTCACCCACTCGCGGAGCCGCGCCGCGGTCCGGACGACCGCGGCGTCCACCCGGAGCCATCCGCGCATGTCGCGGCCGCGCATCACCATCGGCTGGACGCCCTCGCCGAGGAGGCGCTCACCTTCGTCCGGGTCGACGCGCACCAGCAGGCCGCCTTCCGAACTGGCCGCGACGGCCATGTTGCCGTGGACGAGGAACGCCAGCCCGCCGAACATCCGCTTCTCCCGCACACCGTCCACACCGGACAGCTGTTCCCGGACGCGGTCGGCGAGTTCGTGGTCGTAGGCCATGTGCCAGTATCACCGCCGTTTGGGCTTGCCGCGCTTGGTGGGGCGCCGGGGCTGGTTCCGGCGCGGCGCCGGCTTGCGTTCCTCCGCGGGGCGCTTCGCCTTCGACTGCTTCGGCGCGGGCGGCCGTCCGCGGGTGCTGTTGACCGTGCGGCCGCGGACGATGCCGATGAACAGCTCCATCTCCTCGGTCGTCTCGTCCTCCAGCCAGGACAGCGCGACCCGAGACTGGGGGACGCCGGTGACCGGCCGGTACGTGAGGTCCCGCCGGTGGTGCAACCGGGCGAGCGACTGCGGCACCACCAGCACCCCGACACCGGCCGCGACGAGTTCGATCGCGTCGCCGGTGGTGGCGGGGCGTTCGAGCGCCGGCTTGCCGGGCGGGTGCGCCCAGTCCAGGGTGTCGTCGAGCGGGTGCAGCACCAGCTCGTCGGTGAGGTCGTCGGCGGTGATCTCGTCCGCCGCGGCGATCAGGTGGTCCTTCGGCACGACCACGACCGTCTTCTCGGTGTAGAGGGGGATGGCGTGCAGGCCGTCGCGGTCGGTCGGCAGGCGCAGCAGCACCGCGTCGAGCTCGCGGTCGCGGACCCGTCCGGCCGCCTCCGCGGCGGTGACCTGCACCAGCTCCAGCGGGACGGCGGGGCTGCGCTCCGCCCAGATCCGCACCCACTTGCCGGGTGTCACCCCGGGCACGTACCCGAGCGTGAAGGACTCTGCCACCCGGCCAGGCTACCGGGCGTGACCGGCGCCGTTACCCGGGACAGCCGAACCGGGGGATCCGGCGGAGCGGTTGACGCAACTATCCGGTTGCCATAGTGTGGCAACCAAGAAGTTGCGACACAGGAGGCGTCATGGCGTTCCCGGACCGCATCGAACGCGTCGTCGAGCTCGGTCACCCGCCCGCGAAGGTGTGGGCCGCGCTCACCACCGCCGAGGGGCTTGGCACCTGGTTCGGACAGGAGGCGTCGATCGACTTGCGGCCCGGCGGCGCGGGGGAGCTGAAGTGGGACAACGGTTTCCGTCAGGACCTGCGCGTCGAGCGGGTCGAGGAGCCACGGGTCTTCGGCTTCACCTGGCGGATCTACGGCCTGCCCGACGACGACCCGCGCCGGACCTACGTGGAGTTCACCCTCGAACCGGACGGCGAGGGTACCCGGCTCACCGTCGTGGAGACCGGGTTCGCCCAGCTGCCGGACGACACGCACCGCGAGGCGTTCGACGGCAACACCGGGGGCTGGGCGCGGGAACTGGACGAACTGGCCGGCTACCTCGATGCAGCGTGATGCCGAGGCCGTCGCCGAGCAGGTCTTCGCCGCGCTGGCCGATCCGACGCGGCGGGCGATCCTGGCCGAGCTGGCCGCGCGGGGCCCGGCCACGGCCACCGACCTCGCCGGCCGCCTGCCGATCACCCGGCAGGGCGTCGCCAAGCACCTCGCCCTGCTCGCCGAGGCCGGGCTCGTCACGGCCGAGCCGGGGGAGCGGCGGCGGGTCCGCTACCGCCTCCGGACGGCCCCGATGCAGGTGGCGCAACAGTTCCTGGCCGCGCTGGCCCGCGACTGGGACAACCCGCTGGCGAAACTGCGCGACCAGCTGGACGGCACAGCGTGATCATCCGCAGTGGAAGGTGGAGAACCGATGAGGACACCCCCGATCGTCTCGCGACAGGAGTGGCAGGCCGCGTGGGAGGAGCTCCTGGTCAAGGAGAAGGAGCTGACGCGGGCGAAGGACGCGATGGCCGCCGCGCGGCGTCGCATGCCGTGGACCGAAGTGGACCGGGACTACCGGTTCGACGGCCCGGACGGGCCGGTGGATCTGCTCGGCCTGTTCGACGGCCGTCGTCAGCTGATCGTCTACCGGGCGTTCCTCGAGCCCGGCGTGCACGGCTGGCCCGGCCACGCCTGCGTCGGCTGCTCGATGGTGGCCGACCAGGTCGCGCACCCCGCCCACCTGAACGCCCGCGACACCACGCTGGTGTTCGCCTCGCGCGCGCCGCAGCCCGACATCGCGCGGGTCAAGGCGCGGATGGGCTGGACGATGCCCTGGTACACCATCCTGGACGACTTCGACGCCGACTTCGGGGTGGCCGAGTACCACGGCACCAACGCCTTCATCCGCGAGGGCGACCGCGTGTTCCGCACCTACTTCGTCAACAACCGTGGCGACGAGGCGATGGGGGGCACCTGGAGCTACCTCGACATCACGGCGCTGGGCAGGCAGGAGACGTGGGAGGACTCGCCGGAGGGCTACCCGCAGACGCCGCCCTACGAGTGGTGGCACTGGCACGACGACTACCCGGCGCGTCACCCGTCCGCCTGAGGCGGGCCATCGCCGCGGCGTGGAAGCACGAGGCTCAGCGGTAGCGGAAGCGGGCCAGCTGAGGTGGGACGAACAACAGCAGCAGCGAGTAGTAACCGGCGGCGGGCACGAGCGCGGACAGCACGAACGCCACCGCCAGGGCGACGGCGGCGCCCACCGAGTTGAACACCCAGCGGCCGTCGATCGCCGAGGCGTCGCGGGCCAGCCCGGGGGTGCGCCGGACCACCAGCGTCATCGCCGTGAGGCACAGTGTGTTGACCAGGACCGTGCCGATGTAGAACAGCACCACGAACTCGTCCTCGCCGTAGGCGCCGGTGAGCTCGCTCGGGAACGGCAGCACCGCGACGGTCAGCAGCCACGCGATGTTCAGCCACATCACGGCCGCGTTGACAGCGCGGACCTGCTCGAACAGGTGGTGATGGCTCAGCCACTGACGGGCGATCACCACGAAGCTCAGCAGGAAGCTCACGATCTGCCAGCGGTTGCCGCTGATCGCCTCGGCCGCCGGCTGCCCGTCGACCACCAGCTCGGACACCGAGTCGGCCAGGGGTAGCACCAGCAGCGTCATCGCGATCGCCACGACCGCGTCGGAGAAGAAGACCAGCCGCTCGGCCGGCCGCAGCGCGCTCACGGGCGGTCCGAGTGGTGCGCCGCCTGGCGGGCCACCTGCCGCAGCCAGCGGTGCGCCTCGTCGTGTTCCTTGCGCTCGTCCCACCACATGATCTCCACGATGGGCGGCGGGTCGCCGGGGCACTCCAGGATCCGCAGGTCCGACCGGCCGGCCAGGTAGCGCGTCAGCCGCCGCTGCATGACCGCGATCCGGTCGGTCCCGGCGATGAAGTACGGCGTCGCCTGGTAGCTGTCCACCCGCACCGCCACCCGGGGACGCGCGGACAGCCTCGCCATCAGCGGCCCCAGCGGCGACGTGGCCGGATAACCACCGTCCGGGTGGTGCGGCACCACCCACGGCAGCCGCTCCAGGTCGGACAGCTCCAGCCGGTCGCCGACCGGGTTGTCGGCGGACACCACGCACACCCAGCGGTCCCGGAACAGCTCCAGCGAGTTGATCCCGGGCGCGTGCAGCTCGGGCTTCGCGGCGCAGATCATCGCGTCGATCACCCGCAGCGTCTCCGGGATGTCGGCGGGCAGCCGCTCCCGCACCACCCGCACGTGCATCCGGATGTTCGGCCCCGCGGCGTACATCGCCGCCGACAGCTGCTCCCCGTAGGCGGCGAGCACGTAGTCGGGCATCAGCAGGGTGAACTCGCGCTCCGAGGACTCCGGGTCGAAGCCGGGCGTGGTGGCGAACAACCGTTCCAGGCTGGCGCACAACGGCTCCACCTGCCCGGCCAGCTGCGCCGCCAGCGGGGACAGCACGTAGGAGCCGCGGGACCGGATCAGCAGCTGGTCGTCGAAGTGGCGGCGCAGCCGGGACAGCGCGGCGCTGGCCGTCGGCTGGCTCACGCCCACCCGCTCGGCCGCCCGGGTCACGTTGCGCTCGCGCAGCAGCTCCCGCAGGAACACCAGGAGATTCAGGTCCAGGCTCGCCAGCGACAAGGAGCGTCGTGTCACCTTGCGGACGGCCGAACCCATGGATCCATTAGGAGCCGGGCGCGATCGGGTGTCAAGGATCTTGTCGTGTGGCGGAAAGGAACTTCCGCAGCGCCCCCGCGGTCTCGGCGGGACGCTCCTCGGCGAGGTAGTGGCCGCAGTCCAGCGCCGTCCCGGTGACCCGCGGGGCCCACGGCCGCCACACGGCGAGCACGTCATCGGTCCTCCCCAGCGGTCCGGCCGCGCCCCACAGCACCAGCGTGGGGCAGGTGATCTCCCGCCGGCCCCGGTCGGCTTCGTCGTCGGACCTGTCCACGGTGGCGCCCGCCCGGTAGTCCTGGCACATGGCGTGCACGACCGACGGCCGCCGGTAAGCCGCCCGGTAGGCGCGCAGTGCCGCCTCGGCGAAGATCCCGTCCGCGCCGCGCAGGAAGAACGCGTCCGGGTCGGCGGCGATCAGCCGTTCCGGCAGGTCACCCGGCTGGGCGAGGAAGAACCAGTGCCACGCCGACCTGGCGAACTCCGCGTCCACGCGGGCCAGCACGTCGGCCGTGGGCAGGATGTCCAGCACGGCGAGCGCGGTCACCGCGTCCGGGTGGTCGAGCGCGAGCCGGTAGGCGCAGCGCCCGCCCCGGTCGTGCCCGGCGACGGCGAAGCGGCGGAACCCGAGCCGGCCCATCACCGAGACCAGCTCGCGCGCCATCGCCCGCTTGCCGAACGCCGCCACGTCGCCGCCGGGCGCCACGCTGTCCCCGTAGCCGGGCAGGTCCGCGGCGATGACCGTGTGGTCGCGGGCCAGCTCGGGCGCGACCAGGTGCCACATGGCCGAGGTCTGCGGGTAGCCGTGCAGCAGCAGCACCGGCGGGCCGCTGCCGCCGGTGCGGACCCGGACCCGTCCGCCCGCCGGTGTCGCCACGTCCTGGCAGGTGAACCCGGCGAACACGGTCAGATCCCGTACCAGGCCGCCGCGTTGCCCGCGAGCACCGCCTCCGCCTCGGCCGGGGTCAGCGCGTCGAGAAGCCGCTGCCCGCTGCCGCCGTGGTCGTGCGGGTGGTCGCTGGCGTGCATCAGCATCGAGCCGGCGCCGACCATGTCCAGCACCTCCCGCACCTGCCCGGGGTCCCGCGGCAGCTGCGCGGGCGCGGTGGTCAGCCGGATGTGCCGCCCCACCACCTCCGACGGTTTCGCGCCCAGCCACGGCACCTCGCGCCACACACCCTTCCAGTCCTTGTCGAACCGCCACAGCAGCGCGGGCAGCCAGGAGAACCCGCACTCCAGCAGGGCGACCCGCAGGTCCGGCAGCTCCGCGAACACACCCTCGGCGACCAGGCTGGTCAGCTGGGCCTGCACGAGCAGCTGCGAGTTGCCCACGTAGTCCTCGAGGTAGGTGTGGGTGAACCCGGTGCTGGTGGGCGCGTTCCCGATCCGGCCCCACGCGTGCAGGCCGACCACCAGGCCGCGTTCGGCCGCGGCCCGCAGGATCGGCCGGTGCCGCTTGTTGCCCCACGGCGCGTCCGTGCGCACCGGCAGCAGCACCTGCACGATGCCGGGGTGGTCGCCGATCCGCTCGATCTCGGCGACGGCGGCCGCGGCGTCCAGGGTCGGCACCACCATGCTGGCGCGCAGCCGGTCGTCGCTGCTCAGCCACTCCGTGATCAGCCAGTCGTTGACCGCGCGGGTGAGCGCCGCCTCGTAGTAGGGGTTGCGGTTGCAGTGGAACGACGTCGTGCACACCAGGATCGCGGCCCGCAACCCGTCGAGCAGGGTCGACCGCACCGACTCCGCGTCGTGCGCCGGAGTCAGGCCGGCGGCCCGCGCGGCCGGGGTGGCGCTGGTGGGCGCCGCAGGGGGATAGGCGCCGCCCTGGTGCGGGGACAGCATCAGCCCGCCCTCCAGCACGTAGCCGCGCCAGTACGGTTCCAGGTAGGGCAGCAGGTCGTTCAGCGACGACGGTCCACAGTGGATCTCGGCGTCGATGCGGGTGGTGCCGACCGCGGTGGTCATGGGGCCTCCGGCAGACCGTAGAGCCGGCACGCGTTGGCGCCCATGACGCCTTCGCGCAGCGCGGCGGGGAACAGGCGCGGCGCGTGCCGCGGGGAGTCGAAGTCCCAGTGCGGGTAGTCGGAGGCGAACATGATCCGCTCGTCCATCCCGAGGTGGGCCAGCGCCTTGTCGAGGTCGCGCGGGTCGTCAGGCTCCTCGATGGGCTGGGTGGTGAACCAGAACCGCTCGCGGATGTACTCCGACGGCGGCTTGACCAGGTGCGGCACGTCGCCCCGGAGCTGCTCCCACGCGTCGTCCAGCGCCCACATCAGCGGCGCGGCCCAGGCGATGCCGCCCTCCACGCAGATCACCTTCAGCTCCGGCAGCCGGTCCAGGACGCCCTCGCAGAGCATTCCGGTGACGAACGCGGCCATCAGGTTGCCGTTCCACACGTGCTCTTCGAGGTAGAACGACGGCCACCCGGCGCCGCGGTGCATCTCCAGCCCGCCGGTGTGCGCGGCGACCGGCAGCCCGGCCTCGGCCGCGGCCTCGTAGATCGGCCAGTACCGGCGGCGGCCGAAGCCGAGCTCGCCGCCGGTGGACAGCAGCACCTGCACGAACCGCGGGTCGCCGGCGTGCCGCCGGATCTCCTCGGCCGCGAGGTCCGGCGCCTCGACCGGGATGGTGATCGACCCGCGCAGCCGGGGTTCGGCGTCGAGCAGCGTGTCGATCTGCCACTCGTTGAGCGCCCGGCACAGCGCGGCGGCGTACTCCGGTTCCTCGGCGCCCCAGCTGTGGCTCTGCAGCGGGATCAGGATGCCGTGAGTCACGCCGAACTCGTCGAGCAGCTGGTCCCGGATCATGCCCAGGTCGCTGCCCGGCGGCCCGTCCGCGGGCCAGGAGTCCAGCCGGAAGCCGGCGTTGCGGACCCGCGGGTAGATCTCCGGCGGGCCGGGCACGCGGCTGCCGAACAGGTCCCACCGCGCGCGGTGCTTCTCCGGCAGCCGCTCCCGGATGGCGGCCGCCGGGGCCGCCGGGTGGATGTCCGTGTCGACGATGGTGTAGCCGGTGCGGCCCGGCGCGCTGCCGGGCTGCCCGGCGACGGCGGTGCTGGTCACCGGTCACCTCCCTTGTCGCCAGGGCGTGCTCCGCCGCTGGTGTCCACGACCACGTAGGCGTCTTCCACGTGCACCGGGTACGTCTCGGCGACGTACGGGCCGGGGATGCGCCCGTTCTTGCCGCGCTCCACGGAGACGTCGTAGGTGCGGGCCGGCGGTTCGTCCGGCCCGAGGAACGACTGCCCGGTCTCGAGGTCGTACTCCCAGCCGTGCCAGGGGCAGGCGACGAGCGCGTCGCCGTCCTCCTGCCGGACCTCACCGGGCGCGGTGGAGGTCAGCCACGGCTGGGTGGCCCCGAGGCAGAGCGGGCCGCCCTGGTGCGGGCAGTGGTTGTTCAGTGCGTAGAAGCGGTCGCCGACCCGGAAAACCCCGATCGTCCGCCGGCCGGCCTGGACGATCCGGCGCTCTCCCGGCGGGAAGTCGTCGAGCCGGGACACCACGATCCTCATGCTGTGCCACGGTAGAGATCGCCGCGGGCCGGGCGGAAAGTGAACGTTTCGATGGAGACCATCGGCCGTCCCGATAGTGGCGCATGTGGACCCGCCGTCAGGTTACGCGATTTCGCTTGCGCAGCAGGGGAAACCGCGCTCCGGTGGTGATCCTGGCCGGCAGGGCCGGCGACGACGGCGGGAAACCCGGGACCTTGACGGGGGCGATCGAATCGGGTCAACCTCTTCCCCAGCCGGTCACAGGGCGGTGGCCGGCAGGAGGAACGAGGAGAACCATCGTGTCCACTCCATCGCCGAGTCCATCGTTGCCCCGTCGGGCATTCCTGAGGCGTTCCGCGCTGACCGCGGCGGCCGTGGCCGCCGGACCGGCCGTGTTGTCCGCGTGCGGCGCCGGCCCGGCGGCAGGCGGGGGCGGCAGCGGAACGGTGACCTTCCTGAGCATCCTGCCGCTGGAAACCCTGTCCATGTCCCCGGAGCTGCTCGCGGTCGCCGGTGGCCACTTCGAGCGGCACGGGCTGGACGTCACGCTGCAGGAGGTCAAGGGGTCGCCCCAGGCCACACAGACCCTGATCGCCGGTGTCGGCGTGGTCGCGCGGCTCGGGCAGATCGACCTGATGACCGCGGTCGCCGAATCGAACCAGCCGCTGGTGAACATCGGCACGCTGTGCCGCGGTTCCGCGGTGCGCGTCGTTTACAGCAAGCAGGCCCCGCTGGAAAAACCGCAGGACTTCGTCGGCAAGACGATCGGGGTCAGCTCGGAGGGTGGCACGAGCAGCAAGATCGTGTCGCTGGTGCTGGCCAACTCCGGTCTGGACCCGAAGAGCACGCCGCGCCAGGTCACCGGGCTCACCCCGGGCACGTTCAACCTGGTGCAGCAGGGCCGGATCGCCGGGTACGTGGTCAGCATCGACACCGCGAACATCGTGCAGTCCCAGCACGCGGACGCGGGCGTGTTCGACCCGGGCACCGTGGTGAAGTCCGACTCGCAGATCTACGTGACGACCGCCGACGTGATCGCCAAGCACCCGGACACTTTGCGGGCGTTCATGGCCGGGATCCGCGACGCCGTCGCGGAGTACGTCAACGACCAGGACTTCGCCAGGACGATCGGGACGCTGCGCGGCAAGTACTCCTTCGCCACGCTCGACGACGACGCGATCGCGCGCAAGAGCCTCGGCATGATGCGCGACCTGTGGACGGGCAAGGACCCGTCACGGCCCCTGCTGGTCACCGACCCGGCCGCGTGGACCGCCGGCTACGACGAGCTGACCAGGGCGGGCCAGGCCAAGCCCGGCGGCGACGCCGCGAAGTGGTTCGACAACAGCTTCCTGCCGGCCACCACCACCTGATCGCGAGGAGACGCATGTCCGCGCACCACGCCGAGACCCTCACCGCGGCCCCGCGGCAGGCCGCACCGCCGAAGCTGGAACTCGCCGGTGTCGGCAAGGAGTTCCGGTCCAAACGCGCCACCACCCGCGCCCTGCACGACATCACGCTGACCATCAGCGACGGCGAGTTCGTGTCCGTGATCGGCCGGTCCGGCTGCGGCAAGACGACCCTCCTGCGCACGCTCGCCGGGCTGCAGAGCCCGTCCGAGGGGCGGATCCTCGTCGAGGGCCGGTCGCTGTGGAACGGGTCCAGAGTGGACTCCTCCGTGGTGTCCGAGCTCGGCGTGGTCTTCCAGGACGCCAACCTCTTCCCGTGGTACTCGGTCGCCGACAACATCGCGCTGCCGCTGAAGCTGCGCGGCGCCGGCAAGCGCGAACGCCGGGAACGGGCCTACGAGCTGGCGAAGCTGGTGGGGCTGGCCGGGTTCGAGAAGTCCTACCCGCGCGAGCTGTCCGGCGGGATGCGGCAGCGCGTGGCGATCGCGCGGGCGCTGTCCACCCGGCCGAAGCTGCTGCTGATGGACGAGCCGTTCGGCGCGCTGGACGCGCTGACGCGGGAGCGGATGAACGCCGAGTTGCAACGGATCGCGCTCGCCACCAAGGCGACCGTCGTGTTCGTCACCCACGACATCACCGAGGCGGTGTTCCTCGGCGACCGGGTGGTGCAGCTGAGCCCGCGGCCGGGCCGCATCAGCGAGATCCGCGCGGTGGACTTCCCCAAGCCGCGGGATTTCGACGTCCAGACCGAGCCGGAGTTCGGCAGGGTCGTGCGCGAACTGCGGCACGCCCTCGACAGGCAGGAGTGACCCGGTGAACAGGGAACGGTTCGGCAGGTGGCTGCCGTGGGTGAGCACGCCCCTCATCCTGGTCGTGTTCTTCCTGCTGTGGGACGTGTTCGTGCGCGTCAACGGCATGTCGGAGCTGGTGCTGCCGCGGCCGGGCACCGTGTTCGCGAGCCTCGGCGAGCTGGTCACCACCGGCGACACCTGGTACCACGCGCGGGTCACCGCGATCGAGACGATCAGCGGGTTCGCGATCGCGCTCGTCGCCGGCGTCGCGGCCGGCGTGGTGCTGGGCAAGGTCCGGTGGATGGAGCGCAGCCTGCGGCCGCTGATCGTGGCCTCGCAGGTGGTGCCGAAGGTGGCGCTGATCCCGCTGTTCGTGATCTGGTTCGGCTTCGGCATCACCTCGAAGGTGATCATGGCCGCGATGCTGGCGTTCTTCCCGATCATGCTCAACGTGCAGCTGGGCGTCCGCTCGGTCGAGGCGGGGCAGCGGGACGTGATGCGCAGCCTCAACGCGAACCGGTGGCAGACGTTCAACCACCTGGAGTTCAAGAGCACGCTGCCGTACGTGTTCGCCGGCATGGAGGTCGGGATCGTGCTGGCCATCATCGGCACGATCGTGGGGGAGTACCTGGGCGGCAGCGAGGGGCTGGGCTACCTGGTGGTGCGCACCCTCAACGCGCTCGACGCGCCCGCGTTGTTCGCGGTGATCATCCTGTTGTCGGTGCTCGGGTTGCTGCTCTACTTCGTGGTCAACGGCCTGAAGCGGTTCTTCATCCCGTGGCACGAGTCGGTCTACAGCATGCAGGAGACCAATGCCTGAGCCGGTGTTCGAGGCGGACGCCGAGGTCGTGGCCCGCCGGGTGGAGTCCGACGGGGTGGTGTCGCTGGAGCTGGGGGGTGTGAATCTGCCCGCGTGGGAACCGGGCGCGCACATCGACGTCGTGCTGCCCGGCGGCCTGGTGCGGCAGTACTCGCTGTGCGGTGAGGACGGCCGCTGGCGCATCGCGGTGCTGCGCGAGCCGGACGGCCGCGGCGGGTCGGCGTGGATCCACGACCACGCACACCCGGGCACGAGCCTGCGGATCCGCGGGCCACGCAACAACTTCCCGCTGCTGCCCGCGCCGCGGTACCTGTTCGTCGCCGGCGGGGTCGGCATCACGCCGATCCTGCCGATGGTGGCCGCGGCGGAGGCGGCGGGCGCCGAGTGGACCCTGCACTACGGGGGCCGCAGCCGGACCTCGATGGCGTTCGTCAAGGACCTGGAGTCCTACGGCTCGCGCGTCGTGGTGACGCCCGAGGACGAGGCGGGGATGCTCGACCTGGACGCGATCCTCGCCCCGCCACGGGAGTCCACAGTGGTCTACTGCTGCGGTCCGGCCGGGCTGATCGACGCGGTCGAGACCCGGTGCCAGGCCTGGCCGCCCGGTTCGCTGCACGTCGAACGGTTCACCGCGGTCGAGCACGGCGGCGAGGCCCGCGAGTTCGAGGTCGAGCTGCGCGCGAGCGGGATGGCGGTCACCGTGCCCGCGGAGCTGTCGATCCTGGAAGCGGTGGAGAACGCCGGAGTGCGGGTGATCTCCTCGTGCACCGAGGGGATCTGCGGGTCCTGCGAGACGACCGTGCTGGACGGCGAGATCGACCACCGCGACTCGGTCCTCGACGACGACGAGCGCGCGGCCGGTGACGTGATGATGATCTGCGTGTCACGGGCGAAGGGCGCCCGCCTGGTCCTCGACCTCTGAGTCGTCGGGCACCCATTCCAGCAGGTCGCCCGGCTGGCAGCCGAGCACCCGGCACATCGCCTCCAGCGTGGAGAAGCGCACCGCCTTCGCCCGGCCGTTCTTCAGCACGGCGACGTTGGCCGGGGTGATCCCGACGCGCTCGGCGAACTCGCCGACGCTCATCTTGCGCTTGGCGAGCTGGACGTCGATGCGCACGACGATCGGCACTCAGATCACCGCTTCCATGTCGGTGCGCAGCGTGGTGGCCTGGCGCAGCAGGGCACGCATCACGACCATCAGCAGGCCCACCACGGCGACCCCGACCACCAGCAGGAACAGCACGAGCGGGAGGCCGGGGTCGTCGGCGTTGACGCCGACGTAGAGGAACACCGCGACGAGCACGGCCCACCCGGCGGCGATCGCCCCGACGATCACGTTCACCCAGCGCATCGAGGCTTCGCTGAAGATGCGGTCCTTGCGGACCATGGTGAGCAGCTGCCACATCGCGACGATCACCACCTGGACGCACAGCACCCAGAACACGGTGATCGCGGTGGCCGGCCACCTGAGGTAGGCCATTTCGGGGTCTTCCCGTGCCATGTGGGCGAACTGCCCCGGCAGGGACATCACCTGGAACAGCACCAGGATCCCGAACAACGCGACGAGGAAGATCCGGAGGAGGGGGACGACCCAGCGTTCGGCGAGCATGCGCCGAGTATCGCGCGGTATCTATCGAAAATCAATGTATTCCTGTCGTTTCGCGTCTGCCACGCATGATTGGCACCCACTGTTGACTCACATTGTGGGTCTGTGCTCATAATGTGGCGACAGTGCAACGAGGCACGAGCGACAGGACAACCGCATGTCAGACACCGCAATACTGATCAACACCGGGGTCACGGTCGCGGCCATCGTGGTGTTGATCGTCCGCTTCCGGCTCAACCCGGTGATCGCGCTGGTGCTCGGCTCCTGCTACCTGGGGCTGTCCACCGGTCTCGGCGTGAGCAAGACGGTCGAGGAGATCACCGCCGGCTTCGGCGACGTGATGGCCGAGATCGGCCTGCTCATCGCGTTCGGCGTGCTCATCGGCGCGATCCTGCGTGATCTGCGGGCCATCGAACGCCTGGTGGACAAGCTGCTCAAGGTGTTCGGCGAACGCCGGATCCCCTACGCGATGGCGCTCACCATCGCCACCGTGCTGCAGTCGATCTTCCTGGACGTGCTGCTGGTGATCTCCGGGCCGCTGGCCAGGGGGATCGGCAAGCGGCTCGGGCCACGCGGCGTCGCGCGGATGGCGACGGCGCTGGCGATCGCGCTGGAGTGCGGCATCGTGTTCACCGTGCCCGGCGTCGGCGCGCTGGCACTGGCCGGGCTGCTGCACGTGCCGCTGGGCAAGTACCTGCTCTTCGGGCTCGTCGTGGTCATCCCGACGGTGACCATCGCGATCGCGATCATGTCGGTGCTGTTCGCCCGCGGCTGGTGGGACCCGGCCAAGGACGAGATGGCCGACGAGATCGTCGCCCCGGAAGCGCGGCCGCAGGGCGGTCCGGGCACCGTGGCCGCGGCCGACCTGCGCAAGCCGCCCGCCCTGCCGGTGGTGTTCAGCCCGCTGCTGGGCGCGCTGGTGCTGATCGCGACGGGCGCGGTGGCCGAGATGCTGGAGTGGTCCAACCCGGTGGTGGCGTTCCTGTCCAGCCCGGTGGTCGCGCTGCTGCTCGGCCTGGTCGGCACCTGCCTGATCGGCCGGCGGTACATGGGGCAGCCCGCGGTGGAATCGGCGCTCGGTTCGGGCCTGCGGGACAGCGGGCAGATCCTGCTGCTCAACGGCGTCGGCGGGTGTCTCGCCGCGGTGCTGGCCGCGGCCGGGCTCGGCGACATCCTCGGCAAGTACTTCTCCGCCAACACCTGGGCGCCGCTGCTGCTGGTGTGGCTGATGGCCGCGGTGCTGCACATCGCGGTCGGGTCGGTGACGATCTCCGCGATCACCTCGGCGGGCCTGCTCGCCCCGATCGCGCCGTCACTGGGCCTGGACCCGGTGCTGATCGCGCTGTCCGCGGGCGCCGGATCGCTGTTCATGGTCCACCTGACCAGCAACACCTTCTGGCTGCTGCAGTCGCTGCTCGGCCAGACCACGCGCGGCGCGCTGAAGACCGTCTCGGTGGGCGTCTCGGTCGCCTCCGTGGTGGCGCTCGGCCCGATCCTCGCGCTCAACCTCGTCCTCTGAGAACGGGAAGGAACAGATGGACACCGAACACGCACACCTGCCGCTGCGCGGCGTCCGCGTGCTGGAGCTCGGCAACTACATCGCCGGGCCCACCGCCGCGCGGCTGCTCGCCGACCTGGGCGCCGAGGTGATCAAGGTCGAGCGCCCCGGCCGCGGAGACGAGCTGCGCAACTGGCGGCTCTACGCGGGCACGGTGTCCATGCTGTTCCACACCGTCAACCGCAACAAGAAGTCCATCGCGGTCGACCTGCGCACCGGCGAGGGGCGGGACATCGTGCTCGACCTCGTCCGGCGCTGCGACGTGGTGATCGAGAACTTCCGGCCCGGCACGCTGGAGAAGTGGGGGCTGGGGCCGGCGGAGCTGGAACGCGCCAACCCGGACGTGGTGCTCGCGCGGATCTCGGCGTTCGGGCAGACCGGACCGCTGGCCGACCGGCCCGGGTTCGCCGCGGTGGCCGAGGCGATGGGCGGGATGCGCAACCTGGTGGGTGAGGCCGACCGGCCGCCGTCCCGGGTCGGCGTGTCCATCGGGGACTCGATCGCCGGGCTGTACGCCGCGTTCGGTGTGATGGTCGAGCTGTACGAGCGGGCCGTGGTGCCCCGGCGGCGGCCGCTGCGGGAACGGGTGGTCGACGTGGCGTTGCACGAGGCCGTGTTCTCGATGATGGAGTCGCTGGTGCCGGACCACCTCGCCTACGGGGTCGAGCGGCGGCGCGTGGGCGGGCGGATGGAGGGCATCGCGCCCAGCAACGCCTACGAGTGCGGCGACGGCGCGAGCGTGGTGATC
Source organism: Amycolatopsis sp. NPDC006125 (assembly GCF_040614195.1). Taxonomy (NCBI): domain Bacteria; kingdom Bacillati; phylum Actinomycetota; class Actinomycetes; order Pseudonocardiales; family Pseudonocardiaceae; genus Amycolatopsis; species Amycolatopsis sp. NPDC006125. The sequence continues at coordinate 22,583 of NZ_JBEXTZ010000040.1, read as the reverse complement.
GCGGGCAACGGCGACTCGATCTTCCGCCGGTACATGCTCGCGATCGGCCGCCCGGACCTGGCCGACGACCCGGGGCTGGCGGACAACGCGGGCCGCTGGGCGCGACGTGACGAACTGGACGAGGCGATCGGCGAGTGGACGCGTGGCCTGGACCGCGACGAGGTGCTGAAGATTCTCGACGAGGCCGGGGTGCCGGCCGGGCCGATCTACACGGCGGCCGACATCTGCGCCGACGAGCAGTACCGGGCGCGGGCGATGATCCAGCCGCTGCCGGTCGATCCCGGCGCCGGCGAGGAGGTGCCGATCGGGTTCCCCGGGGTGGTCCCGGTGATCGGCACCGAGTCGCTGCCCCTGCGCACCCCCGGGCCGCGGCTCGGCGAGCACACCGACGAAATCCTGAACCTGCTCGGCCGGAAGGACGCCGGAAATGACTGACCTGCGGGACGTGACGTTGCGGGACGGCCTGCAGCTCACCGGGAAACCATTGCCCACGGCGCGCAAGGTCGCGGTGGTCCGGGAACTCCTGGCCGCCGGGGTGCCGAGCGTCGAGATCGGCTCGATGGCGCGGCCGGACCTGGTGCCGCCGCTGGCCGACACGCTCGACGTGATCCGCGCGCTGGACCCGGACGAGCTGGCGCGCTGCTGGGTGTGGGTCGCCACGCCCCGGCACGTCGAGCGCGCGGCGGAGGCCGGGGCGGTCAACTTCCAGTACTGCTTGTCCGCCTCGCACGCGCACAACCGCGCCAACATCGGGCGCTCCACAGAGGACAGTCTGGCGGCGATGCCGCGGGCGGTGGCTGCGGCGTCGGGTGGCCGTGTCCAGCTGTGCATCGCCACCTCGTTCACCTGCCCCTTCGAGGGAGTGGTGCCGGAGGAGCGGGTGCTGGCGATCGCGCGTGACCCGCGCGCCGAGGGCGCCGGGGACATCGTGCTGTGCGACACCCTCGGGCAGGCCGTGCCGGCGCAGGTGACCAGCCTGGTCGCGCGGGTGGCCGCCGAGACGCCGCCGCGCCGCATCGTCTACCACGGGCACGACACGTGGGGCCTGGGGGTGGCGAACACCCTGGCCGCCATCGCGGCCGGAGCGTCCGAAGTGGATGGTGCGCTCGGCGGGCTCGGCGGGTGCCCGTTCGCCCCCGGCGCCAGCGGCAACGCGTCCACCGAGGACCTGCTGTTCGCGCTGCGGCCGTCGTGGCTCACGCCGTCGTCCTTCGCGCGGATCGTGCGGTTGTCCGGTGCGCTGCTGGACGAGCTCGGCGAACCCAACCGGTCGCGCGCGGCGCAGGGCGCCCGCACCAGCGCGACGGCCTTCCCGTGGGCGCTCGGCGAAGAGGTGAGCTGCCGGTGAGGTTCTTCGTCACCACGCCGCTGCCGGAACCCGGGATGACGCTGCTGCGCGAGGCCGGCACGGTGGTGGTGCCGGAACGGTCACCGGACCTGGCCGAGGTGTGCGCGTCGGGGGAGTACGACGTAGTCGTCGCGCAGCTGACCGACGTGTTCGACGCCGACGTGCTGGCGGGGGCCCGGTTGCGCGGCATCTCCAACTACGCCGTGGGGTACGACAACATCGACGTGGCCGCCGCGACCCGCCGCGGGATCCGGGTATGCAACACGCCCAGCGTGCTCACCGACGCGACCGCCGACGTGGCCATGCTGCTGATCCTGGCGACCGCGCGGCGGTGCGTGGAGGCCGATGCGTTCGTGCGCGCCGGGCGGTTCACCGGGTGGGAGCCGTCGCTGCTGCTGGGCGGGGACGTCAGCGGCGCGTCGCTGGGGCTGGCCGGGTTCGGCCGCATCGCGCGCGCGGTGGCGCGGCGGGCGCTCGCGTTCGGGATGACGGTGCGCTGCACCAGCCGACGGCCCGTCGACGAGCCTGGTGTCGAGCGGGTGGACTGGGACGAACTGGTCGAGCGATCGGATTTCCTGTCGCTGCACGTGCCGCTGACCGAGGAGACCCGGCACCTGGTGGACGCTTCCGTGCTGCGGCGGATGAAGCGCTCGGCGATCCTGATCAACACCGCACGCGGCCCGATCGTGGACGAGCGTGCGCTGGTGGACGCGTTGCGGAGCGGGGAGATCGCGGGCACCGGGCTGGACGTCTACGAGGACGAGCCCCGGCTGGCGCCCGGCCTGGCCGACCTGCCGAACACGACGCTGCTGCCGCACGTGGGCAGCGCGACGCGCTCGGTGCGGGCGAAGATGGCGGAGTCATGCGCCCGGAACGCGATCGCACTCGCCGCGGGGGACGCGGTGCGGGTCGTGAACCCGGAGGCCGCCGCGTGAGGGTGGTGGTCGCGCCGGACAGTTTCAAGGGCACCTACAGCGCGGGAGAAGTGGCGTCGGCGATCGCGGCCGGCCTCGTGTCGGCCGGTGCCGAGGCGGTACCACTGCCGGTGGCCGACGGCGGCGAGGGCACCGTGGACGTCCTCAGTGGACCGCTGGGTCTGTCCGCGCGTGCCGCCGCGTCCCGCAACCCCTGGGGCGCCGAGTGTCCCGGCTCGATCGCGCTCAGCCGCGACGGCGCCGCCTTCGTGGAGCTGGCGTCGGTGTGCGGAATCACGACCCCGCACGACGGGGTGCGGGACCCCGTCACCGCGTCGACCTACGGCGTCGGGATGCTGATGATCGCCGCGGCCCGTGCCGGTGCGCGGGAGGTCGTCGTCGCGGCGGGCGGGTCGGCCACCAGCGACGGCGGCGCGGGCGCGCTGCGGGCCATTCGCGCGGCCGGCGGGCTTCCGGTGCCGGTCACGGTGCTGACCGACGTGACCACGCCCTACCGCGACGCCGCGCGGGTGTTCGGCCCGCAGAAGGGCGCGGACCCCGCGCAGGTCGAGGTGCTGACATCCCGGTTGCGCGCGGTGGCGTCGGCCCTGCCGCGGGACCCGTGGGACGTGCCGGGAACGGGCGCCGCCGGTGGTTTCGCGGGCGCGATGTGGGCGTTCGGCGCGTCACTCGTGCCGGGCGCCGGATACGTGCTCGACGCGCTGAACTTCGACGCGCAGGTGGCGTCCGCGCAGGCGGTCGTGGTGGGGGAGGGGCGGCTGGACGGGCAGAGCACGCAGGGCAAGATCGTGTCCGCGGTGCTCGCCCGCAGCCCCGGCGTGAACCGCTTCGCGGTGGTCGGCTCCCTGGGCCCCGGCGCCGAAACGATCCGCGACGAGTTCACCGGCGTGCTGGTGGCGAGCACCCCGGAGAAGATGCGCGCCGCGGGGCGGGTGATCGCCGGGCGGCTCAGGCCGGGTAGCGGCCGCCCAGGGCGCGCGTGATCCGCTCGGCGTGCTCGACCAGCACGTCGACCCACTCGAGGCACTTCTCGTACGGCATGCGCATCGTCGGGCCGCTCACCATCACCGCGCCCACCAGGTCCGCCGCCGAGTCGAACACCGGGGCCGCCAGGCCCGAGGCGCCGTCGACGCGCTCGCCGACCGTGATGGCGTACCCGTCGGCCGCGGTCTGCTTGATCAGGCGCCGCAGCTCGTCCCGGTCGGTCACCGTGCTCTCGGTCAGCTGCGGCAGGTCCTCCCGCAGCACCTCGTCGGCCAGGCCGGGCGACCAGGCGAGCAGCACGCGCCCGGACGAGCCGACCGTGATCGGCGCGATCTTGCCGACCGACATCTCCCGCCGCAGCGCGTGCCGCGTCTCGGCGACCGCGATGCACACCCGGTGGCGCCCCTCGGCGCGGAAGAAGCACGCCGTCTCACCGGTGGCGTCCCGCAGGTCCTTCAGCACCGGGTTCACCACCGACAGCACGTCGAGGTCCTTGCCCGCCGCCGCGCCCCAGTACGCCATCCGCACCCCGAGCCGGAACCCGTCCCCGGCGCGGTCGAGGAAACCGTGCGCCACCAGGTTCGTCACCAGCCGCTGGACCGTCGACTGCGGCAGCCCCGTCTTGTGCTGCAGCTCCCGCAGCGTGAGCGACGGCTGGTGCAGCGTGAACGCGTCCAGGATGTCGACGATCTTGCCCAGCACGAGCAGCGGACGCTGACCGCCCTCACCGTCCGCCCTGCGCTCGTCCGCGGTGCTCATACCGAAAAGGTACGGCACGGGCCTCAGATCGGCGCGCAATCCGGCTTGTCGGTCCAGTTCGCGCCGCACAGGTACAGCGTGATGGGTGCGGTGTAGCCGTAGCGCGCGCCTAGCGCGTTGTACTCGGTGACGTCCACCCGCCCGGCCACGTAGTGGTCGGTTGCGGTGCCGACGGCGGTGTCGCTGTACGTCGGCGTGCCCGGGCCGGAGCTGTCGTCGGCGATGCCCCAGAAGCGGCCCATGTAGTAGGCCGCGCAGATGTTCACGTCGAGCAGGTACGCGCCGGCGGCGCCGCACTGCGTGGTCCCGGTGCCCGGGTCGACGGGCTGGCCGTGCCCCATTCCGCTGATCTCGTAGTACTCGACCTTGCCGCCGTAGACCCGGTGCCGCTGGCCGGCGACGGTGTCGGTCACGTCCGGCGTCTGGTCGGTGCCCGCCACGTTGGTCCACTGTTCGACCAGCTCGGTGGCGTTGCGCGGGGCGACGGTCGTGTCCGCGGTGCCGTGCCAGATCGAGACCAGCGGGTGGGCGCCGGTGTGGTCGGCGGCGGCGCGCACCTTGTCGCCCCACTGGGCGGGGGTCAGGTCGGTGCCCGGGTTCATGCAGCTGAAGGCGGTGACGGTGGAGGTCGCGCAGCCGTAGGGCAGCCCGGCGACGATCCCGCCGCCTGCGAACACGTCCGGGTAGGCGGCGAGCATGACCGCGCTCATCGCGCCACCCGCGGACAGCCCGGTGACGTACGCCGACGACGAGCCGAGGTCGGCTTTGGTGCGGTCGACCATCTGCTTGACCGACAGCGCCTCACCCGAGCCGCGGCGGGTGTCGGCGGGTTCGAACCAGTTGAAGCAGCTGTTGGCGTTGTTGGCGGAGCTCTGCTGCGGGAACACCACCGCGACGCGCCACTGGTCGGCCAGCTTCATCCAGCCGGTGCCGGAGGCGTAGCCGGTGGCGTTCTGGGTGCAGCCGTGCAGCGCCACCACGACCGGGCGGCCGGCGGGCAGGCCGTCCGGGGCGTAGCGGAACATGCGCAGGTTGCCCGGGTTGGAGCCGAAGCCGGTCACCTCCTGCAGGCTCGCGGCCTGCGCCGGTGGGGAGAAGCCCATCAGGGCCAGTACGATCGCGAGCAGGACGGCACGTCGGAACATCGGGACACCTCCACGTCGAGGCCGGAACCGGTGCCGCTGATGGTAAGAACCGGTCAGCGCGCTGACCGCGTTGCCGGGCAACACAATCGCGAGGACGATCATGGTGGCGGTCACCATCGCGAATACCGCGGTTTCGGTGGCGCGACCGGGCCGTTCGTGCTCTGATACCGGATCATGGACCAGCGGTGGCGGGTGCCCGGCTACAGCGAGGTGGAGGTGCTCGGCGCCGGCGGTTTCGGCCAGGTCGTCCTGGCCAAGCACGAGGCCTCCGGGCAGCTCGTCGCGATCAAGTACCTGCACTCCGAATTCCTGAGCGACCCGGGGATCCTCGACGGGTTCCGCCGTGAGGCCCACCTGTTGCACGGCGTGCGCAGCCCGCACGTGGCGCGGCTGCACGAGTTCGTCGAACGCCCCGAGGGCGCGGCGCTGGTCATGGAGGCGGTGCCCGGGGTGTCGCTGCGGGTGCTGCTCAACGCCGAGAAGCTCCTGGCGCCGGAGTCGGCGCTGGCGATCCTGAAGGGCTCGCTGCTCGGGCTCGCGGCCGCGCACGCCGTCGGCGTCGTGCACCGCGACTACAAGCCGGGCAACGTGCTGGTGTCGCAGGCCGGGGAGTCCAAGCTCGTCGACTTCGGCCTGGCCACGCTGGACGGGCAGGCCGGGCTCGCCGCCGGGTCGCCCTCCTACATGGCGCCGGAGCAGTGGGCGGGCCTGCCGGGAATGCCCGCCACCGACGTCTACGCCGCCACCTGCGTGTTCTTCCAGTGCATCACCGGACACAAGCCGTTCGAGGCCGACACGCCGGAGCGGCTGCGGGCCCTGCACCAGTCCGCGCCGGTGCCGCTCGCCACCGTGCCCGAGCCGCTGCGGGCGCTCATGGCGCGCGGCATGGCCAAGGACCCCGGGCACCGCCCGGTGACCGCGGACGCGTTCGTCGCCGAGCTCGAAGCCACCGCGCGGGCCGCCTACGGCCCGGACTGGGAGGAACGCGGCTGGAAGCGGCTCGCGGCGCCGATCGCGGCCCTGACGGCGTTGACCCCGTTGGCGTTGCTGGTCACCGCCGGGTCGGCCGCGGCACCGGCCGCGGTCGCCAGTGCGCCCGCCGGGGCGGGGATCGCGGCCGCGACGATCGGCAAGGCCGTGGTGGGTGTGCTGGTGACCGCGGTGCTCGCCGTCGGTGGATTCCTGGTCTACCAGCAGTTCGGCGACCCGCCACCGCCGGTTCTGAGCGTCGCCATCGAGACCACGGCCGGCGCCGACACCGCGCTGCCGATCACCTACGACCTGCAGTACCCGCGGGTGACCGGGCACGCCGACCCGGCCGTCGAGGAGCGGATCAACGCGGCGCTGCGGGCGCCGGTCGACGAGCGCCTGCGGTCGGTGCGGGAACAGCTGTCCGATCCGGACATCGCCGCCGACGTCCGGGGCCGGGGCGAGACCGTGGGCGTGCGCACCACCGCGGTCGTCACCCTGCGCACCGACCGGCTGGTGTCCGTGCGCTTCGACCACGCGCTCGACTCGGACTTCCTGTCCCACGCCAGCTGGCGGTTCCCGGAGGGCGTCACCGTCGATCTCACCACCGGGCGGGTCCTCGGGCCGCGGGACGTCTTCCGCGACGACGTGCTGACCGCGCGGGGCATGGCCACGCTGACCGAACGGCTCACCGCGCATTCGGAGCACGGGTTCTGCCGCCGGGTCAGCGTCAGCGGGGCCGGGGCGCCCGCGTCGATCGACACCGCGGACACTCCTGGCGGCGGCGACCACGTGCCCGCCGCCGACGTGGTGTTCACGAATTCCGGTGTGGACTTCCTGGTGCGGTACTACGACCTCGGGTGCGACACCGCCTCCGGGCAGGAGACGATCACGATCGCGTACGCGGAGATCACCGATCTGCTCCGGCCGGAGCTGCCGGCGATGCTCGGCCGGGGCGCCAGTGTTCCGCCGTCGTCCGCGCCGTCCACCCCGCCGGCCGACGACGGCGCCTACACCAACGCGCGGTTCGGTTTCACGGCGCTGGTGCCCGAGGGCTACCAGCGGCAGCCCTACAGCCCGCCGGGTGGCGACGGCATGGAGTTCACCGACCCGGTCCTCGGCGCGACGATGACGGTGTGGGGGGCCAACAACCCCGGCGGCCGCTCCACCGCGGACGTCTTGGCGGCAACGGCGGGCGACATCCGCGCCGAGGGCGGGCAGGTGACGGTCCAGCGTGTCGAAGGCGAGCTGTACACGATCTCCGGCTACCGCGGCGACGGCCGCATCTTCTACGAGCGCGGTTTCGTCGGACCCGGCTCGACGGCCACCCTGCGGTGGGTCTACCCGCGGGGGAACAAGGACGCGCTCGACGGGCCGGTGAGCCGCACGGTGAAGACCTTCCGGGCAGGCGACCTCAGCCGGCCGCACTGATCACCCTTGATCTTCTGGACAACCCGTCACGAAATCAGCACCATGGGTGCTTGATCGACGACTGGGGGTTGCCGTGGAAGTGACGCTGACCGTGGCGGCGGACCGCGCCGGGGACGAGGCGCGGTCCCTGCGGGAGTGGCTGCTGGGCCAGGAGGAGCTGCGCGGTCGCGTCCGTCTCGTGGACTCCCCGCCGGAGCCAGGGCGGCTCGGTTCCGTCATGGAGACCCTGGCCGTAGCCCTCGGGCCGGGTGGCGTCGCGACCGCCACGGCGACCGTGCTGATCGCCTGGCTCCGCCGCCGCACGTCGGACGTGACGATCACCGTCAGAAAGCCGGACAGCGATTTCGAGCTCACCGCCACCAACGTGAAGGGCGTCGACGCCGGCGAACTCGCCGAACTCACCCGGCGGGTGTCGGCCGAGCTGGACGGCGGGGACGAGACCGCGGCATGAACCTGGGCTCGGCCGGAACCCGGGTCCTGCTCGTCGGCACCGGCACGCACGCCGAGGGGTCCCGGCTCCCGCCGGTCCCCGCCGTCGGAGCCACGCTCACCGCGCTGGAAAGCGCTTTCCGCGACCGCTGCGGAGTGCGGCCGGAGAGCCTGCCGGACCCGGTCCTGAATCCGGACCCCATCGAGTTCGGCAACGCCCTCACCAGGGCGGCGGCCGAGGCCGAGGACGTGTTCGTCCTCTACTACGTCGGCCACGGCCTGGTCAGCCCGGGCAACAAACTGCACCTGGCCACCCGCGAAACCGACGACCTGAGCACCGGCCTGGCGTTCAAGGCCCTGCCGTACTCCGCGGTCGAGGACGCCCTCACGCTGTGCCGGGCCCGCACGATCGTCGTCGTCCTCGATTGCTGCTTCGCCGGCCGCGCGCACGGCTCGTTCGGCACGTCGGCGAGTGACGCGTTCGAACTGGCTTCGCTGGGCGGCGCCTACGTGCTGGCCTCCGCCGCGTCCGACGAGCAGGCGCTGGCGCCGGAGGGCGAGCGGCACACCGCGTTCAGCGGCGCGCTGCTGACCTTGCTGGAGGAGGGCGATCCCGCCGGGCTGCCGGACCTGACCGTGGAAGCCGCCTACCGGCACCTCCGGCGCGTCTTGCCGTCGCGGAACGTCCCGGCGCCGGTCCGCCACCTGAGCGGCCAGGCCGGGGACCTCGTCCTGGCCCCGAACCCCGCCGCCGCGCCGCCGCGGCTCTCGGTCCCGCGCACCAACCGGCAGCCGCAGGCCGACCAGCCCTGTCCGTACCGCGGACTGGACCCGTTCACCGCCGACGACGCCCGGTTCTTCTTCGGGCGTGAACAGCTCACCCGGGAACTGCTCGACGACCTGGCCGCGTGGTCCGCCGAACCCGGCCCGGTCGCCGTGGTCGGCCTGTCCGGCGCGGGGAAGTCCTCGCTGCTGCGCGCCGGCCTGCTGCCCGCCGTCGAGCGCGGCGAACTGCGCGTGCCCGGCTCGCGCACCTGGCCGCACATGCTGCTCACCCCGGGCGAGGACCCGCTGAGCAACCTCGCCGCCCGGTTGGCCGCACCGGCCGGCCTGACCCCCGGGGCGATCCGCGCCGACCTCGCCGACGATCCGGCCCGGCTGGCCGATGTCCTGCGCCGCGCGCTGCGGCGGCAGGCCGGCGGACGCGACGTGCCCGGCGGGCGGCTGCTGCTCGTGGTCGACCAGTTCGAGGAACTGTTCACGACCTGCGCAGACGAGGACCAGCGGCGGGCGTTCGTCCGCGCGCTCACCGCGGCCGCCGAGGAGACGGCGCTGGTGGTGCTCGGCCTGCGGGCGGACTTCTACGCCCACTGCCTGGCCTACCCGGAGCTGGCGGGGGTGCTCAAGGACCGCCAGCTGCCGGTCCCGGCGATGACCTCCGCCCAGCTGCGTGACGCCATCGAAAAACCCGCCAAGGCGGCGGGCCTCGAGCTCGAACCCGGCCTGACCGACCTGCTGCTGCGCGATGTGCGGGCCGGGGGCGACTTCGGCGCGGGCACCTTGCCGCTGCTGTCGTACGCCCTGCTCCTGACCTGGCGTTCGCGGCACGGCCGGACGCTCACGCTCACCGGCTACCAGGCCACGGGCGGGGTGTGGGACGCCATCACCCGCCAGGCCGAGACCATCTACGACGGACTCGACGCCGACGGTCAGCGCGCCGCCCGGCTGATGCTGCTGCGGATGGTGAGCGTCGGCGAGGGCACCGAGGACACCCGGCGGCGGGTCCAGCTGTCCGAACTGGACTCCGGGACCGGAGCCGTGCGCGACCGGTTCGCGGCGGCACGGCTGGTCACCGTCGACGGCGACACCGCCCAGATCTCGCACGAGGCCCTGCTGCGCGCCTGGCGGCGCCTGCGGGAGTGGATCGACACCGACCGCGCCGGTCTCGTCATCCGCCAGCGGCTCGCCGAATCCGCCCGGCTGTGGGACCGGGACGGCCGGGACGCGAGCGCGCTCCACCGCGGCAACCAGTTGCAGCTGGCGCGGGATTGGGCAGCCGACCACCCGGAACAGCTGGACGAGCTGAGCCGGCGGTTCCTCGACGTGAGCGTGCGAGCCGACCGGCGACGGCGGCAGGTTCGCGCCGTGGTGAGCGGCGCGCTGGTCGTCCTCCTCGTCGCCGCGCTGGTCGCGGCCCTGCTCGCGGTGCAGGGCCGCAACGAAGCCAGGGCCCAGCAGCGGACCGCGACGGCGCGCGCCCTGATCGACCGGGCGGAGAGCGCCCGCGACACCGCGCCGCAGCTCGCGCTCATGCTCGGCATCGCCGCCGACCGGCTCGACAGCACCGCCGACAGCACCGCGAGCCTGGTCACCGGTCTGCTGGACCCCTACGCGGGCACCTTGGAGGCGCACACCGCCCCGGTGTCGGCCGTGGTGTTCAGCGGCGACGGGGGCCGGCTCGCGACCAGCGGCATGGACAACCGGATCTTCCTGTGGGACACCGCCGATCCGGCCCGCCCGCTCGGCGAGATCACCGACACCACACCCTCGAACGGGTTCCTGTTCGGCCCGGACGGCCGCACGTTGTTCGTCGGCGAGATCACCGGCCGCGTCAGCGTGTGGGACGTCGCGGCCGCGCCGGTGCGGGTGGGGGAGGTCCCGGCGGGCGCCGGTTACATCACCGCGGCCGCGCTCGACCCCGGCGGCACGGTGTTCGCCACCGGCAGCGTCGACGGCGCGGTGCGGCTGTGGGACGTCGCCGATCGCACCCGGCCGCGCCTGCTGACCACGCTCACCGGCTACCCGGACCAGATCGGCGCGATGGCGTTCAGCCCGGACGGCGGCGTGCTGGCGGCGGGCGGCTACAACCCGGAGCAGCCGAAGGCCGCGGGCGTGGTCCTGTGGGACGTGCGGAACCCGGCCGCGCCGCGGGAGGCGGGCCGCCTCGCCGACCAGGACGGCGGGACCGGGGCGATGGCGTTCAGCCCCGACGGCCGGGTGCTGGCCGTCGGCGCCGCCGCGACGATCGGGCTGTGGGACGTCGCCGATCCCGCCCGGCCCGGCCGGCTCGGCGACCTGACCGGCCAGGTCAGCCCGGTGCGGACCATCCGGTTCGAGGGGCCGCGGCGGGTCGCCGCGGCGGGTTACGACCACTCCTGGACCGCCTGGGACATCACCGATCCGGCCAAACCCGGCCCGTCGCGGAGCAGGCTCAGCGGCGGGCAGTCCAACTGGACCAACGCGGTCACCCTCAGCCCCGACGGCGAGATCCTCGCGGCGGCGAGCGCGGAGAACACCGTGCTGCTGTGGCGCCAGGACGCCGACGCCGGGATCGGCGCGCTCGACCACTACCTCAGCGTCCAGCAGGGCGCGGTGCGGGCGGTGCGGTTCAGCCCGGACGGCAGGCTCGCCGCGGTCGGCAGCGGGGACGGAACCGTGGGCCTGTGGGACGTGACCGACCGCGACCGGCCACGTGGGATCCGCCGCCTGTCCGGGCACGCGAACTGGGTCGACTCGGTCGCGTTCGCACCCGACAGCCGCACGGTCGCCAGCGGGGGAGAAGACGGCCTCGTGATCCTCTGGGACGTCAGCGATCCGGCGAACCCGCGGGAACGGGCCCGCGTCACCGAAGCGATGGCGCCGGCGTCCACAGTGGAGTTCGACCCGGGCGGGCGACTGCTCGCGGTCGGGACCGGGAACGGTTCGGTCAGCCTGTACGACGTCGCCGACCCCGATCACCCGGTCCGGGTCGCCGTCGTGCCGGCGCACCGGGCGCTGGTGTCGGCCGTGGCCTTCGGCGACCAGGGACGCGTCCTGGCCACCGGCAGCTACGACGGGACCGGCTCGCTCTGGGACGTGTCGGATCCGGCCGTGCCCCGCGAGCTGTCGAAGTTCACCGCGCACACCGGCCGGTGGTACGCGCTGGCGTTCGACCCCGCGGGCCGGACCCTCGCGACCGCGAGCGAGGACACCACCGTCATCCTGTGGGACGTCCGCGATCCGGCCGCGCCGCGGGTGCTGGGGTCCCCGCTGGCGCGGCACACCGGCCGGGTCCGGTCGATCGCGTTCAGCCCGGACGGCCGGATGCTCGCCACCGGCAGCGAGGACCAGAGCACCCGGGTCTGGGACGTCACCGACCCGACCCGGGCGGTGTCGATGGTCCGGCTCAGCAGCCAGCAGGCGATGATCATCGCGGTGGCGTTCAGCCCGGACGGGCGGACCCTGGCCACCGGCGACGCCGAGAACCGGGCATACCTGTGGGACACCGGGGAGGTCGTGGACATCCGCGAGCACGCGGTGGAGCAGGCGTGCCGGCGCGCCGGGCGAGGCCTCAACCCGGACGAGTGGCGGCAGCAGGTGCCGGACCTGCCGTACCAGCAGACCTGCCCATGACCGCGTGCAAGCAGCGTTCGCCCTGCCGCCGCAGGGCTTGCGCGAGTTCCGGCGGGCCGTCGGCGAGCGTGAACGCCGCGTCGACGGAGGTGACCATCCACACCAGCGCGTGCTGGGTGTCCGCTCCGACGTGCAGCAGGCAGCTGGTGTCGTCGACCGGTTCGAGCGTGCCGGTTCCCGGCCAGATCCGGCCGGCCACGGCGGTCGCGGATTCGTGCAGCAGGACCGTCGCCCGGTACGGCCACATCCGTGACGACAACTGCCGCTCCAGGTACACGGCCACGTCGCCGCACGGCGGTTCCCGCGGCGTGAACCGGGCGCCGCCGGGGGACTTCGGCGTGAGGCGGTCCACGCGGAAGGTCCGCCAGTCGCCGCGGGCGGCGTCCCAGGCGACGAGGTACCACCGCCGTCCCCAGCTGACCAGCGAGTGCGGCTCGACCTCGCGGTGGGACGCGGCGCCGGTGTGGTCGGCGTAGTCGAACCGGAGCCGCTCGTGACGCCGGCACGCCTCGGCGATCGCCACCAGCGTCGCGGCGGGCACCTGCGGCCCGGGGGCGAGCCCGGCCCGCACCGTCACCTGCTGCAAGGTGCGCACCCGGTGCCGCAGCCGCGACGGCAGCACCTGCTCCAGCTTCGCGAGCGCCCGCACCGCGGTTTCCCCGATGCCCGCGACCGAGCCGCCGGCCGCCGTGCCGAGGCTGACCGCCACCGCCACGGCCTCCTCGTCGTCGAGGAGCAGCGGCGGCAGCGCGGCGCCCGCGCCGAGCCGGTACCCGGCGGAGCCCCGCGTCGCGTGGACCGGATAACCGAGGTCGCGCAAGCGGTCCACGTCCCGGCGCACGGTGCGCGTGCTCACCCCGAGGCGCGCGGCGAGTTCCGCGCCCGCCCAGTCGCGCCGGGTCTGCAGCAGGGACAGCAACTCGAGCAGCCGCGCCGAAGTCTTCAACACCCGGCCAGTGTGGCGGGCGGTTAGGACCGGATCCGGCCTAAGCCGTTCCTACCGTCGCCGCCATGACCGAGATCCAACCCTTCCGCATCGACATCCCGCAGGACCAGCTGGACGACCTGCACGCCAGGCTGGACGCCACCCGGTGGCCGGACGAGCTGCCCGGCGTCGGCTGGAGCCGCGGCGTGCCGGTCGGCTACCTGCGCGAGCTGGCCGGGTACTGGCGCACCTCCTTCGACTGGCGCAAGCAGGAAGCGGAGATCAACAGCCACCCCCAGTTCACCACCACGATCGACGGGCAGAACCTGCACTTCCTGCACGTCCGGGCGGCCGATCCGGACGCGCTGCCGCTGGTGCTGCTGCACGGCTGGCCGGGCGGCGTGACCGACTTCCTCGACGTGCTCGAACCGCTGTCGCGGGAGTTCCACCTCGTCGTCCCGTCGCTGCCCGGGTACGGCTTTTCCACGCCGTTGAACGGGCCGGGCATGCGCCCGTCGAAGATGGCCGGCCTGGTCGTGGACCTGATGACCCGCCTCGGGTACGGGCGGTTCGGCGTGCAGGGTTACGACCTCGGGGCGTGGGTGGCGCCGTCGATCGGCAGGCGGGCGCCGGACCGCGTCGCCGGGATCCACCTCAACGCGCTGCTGACGTTCCCGGCGGGCGAGGAGGGCGAGTTCGACGGCTTGGCCGATGCCGAGCAGGCCCGGTGGGCGGCGATGCAGGACTTCAACGACGGCTACTTGCAGTGCAATTCGAAGCGCCCGCAGACGGTGACCTACGGCCTGTACGACTCGCCCGTGGGGCAGCTCGCGTGGATCGTGGAGAAGTTCAAGGAGCTGACCGACCCGCCCGAGGGCCTGCCGGAGGACAGCATCGGTCGGGACCGCATCCTCACCGACGTGTCGCTGTACTGGCTCACCGGCACGGCCGGCTCGGCCGCGCAGGTCTACTACGAGGAGATCACCGCGGGGGAGTGGGAGCCGGTGGCGCGGGGCACGGTGCCGACGGCGGTGCTGGTGTCCCGGCACGACAAAACGATCCGCTCGTGGGCCGAAAGGGACCACAACGTGGTGCGGTGGACCGAGACCGCGCGGGGCGGGCATTTCCTGTCGATGGAGGAGCCGGAGCTGCTGGTGGACGATGTGCGGGAGTTCTTCGGGGAGCTGGCTTGAGCTAGCCGGTTCGGGCCAGGACCGCGGGTGTGCGCAGGATGGTGGATCGCCTGGGTGCGCGGGCGTTTCCCCCGAGCCGACCTATCCGGCGCCGGCGCGGGCCAGGATCGCCTGTGCGCGCAGAATGACCGGCCGGTCCACCATCTGACCTTTGTGGACACTCACGGATCCGTCACCCGCGGAGGCCAGCACCCCCTCCGCCCACTCGACCTCGGCGGCGGTGGGGGTGCAGGCCTCGTGCACGGGGCCGACCTGCCGGGGGTGGATGCACAGCTTCGCGGTGAATCCCAGCTCGATCGCGTGCGCCAGGTCCGCGCGCAGCACCGCCGGGTCGTCCAGCTCGGTGGTGACGCCGTCGATCGGGGCGGCTCGGGCGGCCGCGGCGGCGGCGATCACCACCGCGGAGCGGGCGTGCTGCAGGGCGGTGTGGGAGTGGTGGTCGACGCCGAGCTGGGCCGCCAGGTCGATGCTGCCGAACGCGGGCCGCACCACGCCCTCCGCGGCGCAGACCTCCACTGCCCGCGCCACGCCGAGCGCGGTTTCGATCAGCGGGATCACCGGTGTGCCGATCGAGGCCAGCACGGCTGGGTCTTCGGCCTTGGGCACCATGACGGCGGTGGCGTCGGTGACGGCGGCCAGGTCGTCGTCGAACCAGGGGGTGCCGGGGCCGTTGATCCGCACCACCACCTCACCACCGTTCGCCAGCCACGCGCGGACGTGTTCCCGTGCCTGAACCTTCTGGTCGGGGCCGACGGCGTCCTCCAGGTCCAGCACCACCACATCACAACCGGAGGCGGCGGCCTTGGCGAACCGGTCGGGGCGGTGGCCGGGCACGAACAGGAAACTCCGCGCACCAGCGATCATGCGACACCTCGCAGCTGGCCGGTGGCGGTCTGCCGCCCGTACAGGTCGCGCACCGCGGTGGTCACCCCGTCCGGTTCCTTGCTGGCGCTGGTGATCAGCCCCTGGTGGTCGAACAACGGGGACACCAGCCGGTAGGTGAAGTCCACCTCACCGCCGATACCAAGAGCGCGGGCGGCTTCGGCCATCGCCAGCGCCTGCAGCGGCCCGTGCGTCAGCAAACCGGGGTAGCCCTCGACATCGCGGGCGTAGTCGCGGTCGTAATGAATCCGGTGCGCGTTGTAGGTCAAGGCGGAGAACCGGAACAACAGTGTTGGTGTCACCTCGATCGCCCACTCTCCGGGCCCGGCCGGCACCACCTCCCCAGCCGAGACCGCGGGCAGACTCCCGGCGGCCGGGCGGTAGACGATGTCCTGGCGCTCCTCCACCACTACCCGCCCGCCTTGCGAGATCAGGTGCTCCACGGTCACGAAGGTCAAGGGCCCGGACCGGCCCTGCTTGTCGGCCACCGACGCCACCCGGGTGCGCCGGGTCGCCGGTTGCCCGCACCGCAACACCCCACGGGTGCGGACCCGGCCGCCGGCCCACATCCGCCGCCGCCCCGGCCCCGGCGGCGCCGGCACACAATTGCGCACCGGATGCCCATCCGGCCCCAGATCCGCTTGCGCCGGGCGTTCCAGCAGGTAGAACCAGTGCCACAACAACGGCAGCCCCTCGCGGGCCAGGTCGGGCACCGGCACGTCCAGCAACGCCCCCAGCGCCCGCGCGGGCTCCGGCGACAACACCTCGGTGCGCTCCACGACCTCGGTCACGGCGTCAGATCCGGTTCCGGTTGATCAACTGGCGGGCGATCACGCCACGCTGGATCTCGTTGGTGCCCTCACCCACGATCATCAACGGCGCGTCCCGGAAATACCGCTCCACATCGAACTCCGTCGAATACCCATACCCGCCGTGGATCCGCACCGCGTTCAACGCCACCTCCATCGCCGTCTCCGACGCGAACAGCTTCGCCATCCCCGCCTCCATGTCACACCGCTGCCCCGAGTCATACCGACGAGCAGCCATCAACACCAGCTGCCGCGCCGCCTCCAGCTTCGTCGCCATGTCCGCCAGATAGTTCCCGATCGACTGATGCTGCCAGATCGGCTTACCGAAGGTCTCCCGCTCCTGGGCATACCGCAGCGAATCCTCCAGTGCGGCCCGCGCCACGCCCAGGGCCCGGGACGCCACCTGGATCCGCCCGACCTCCAGCCCGCGCATCATCTGCGCGAACCCCTGCCCCTCGACACCACCCAGCACCGCACCGGCCGGGACGCGGAGGTCGTCGAAGGACAGCTCGCAGCTCTCCACACCCTTGTAGCCCAGCTTCGGCAGATCGCGGGAGACGTGGAACCCGGCGCCCTTTTCCACCAGCAGCACGCTGATCCCCCGGTGCGGCGGGTCAGCCGCCGGGTCGGTTTTGCACAGCAGCGCGACCAGGTCCGAGCGGCGCGCGTTGGTGATCCAGGTCTTGGACCCGTTCACCACGTACTCCGGCCCGTCGCGGCGCGCGGTCGTGCGCAGGGCCTGCAGGTCGGATCCGCCGCCGGGCTCGGTGAGCGCCATCGTGGCCCGCAGCTCGCCGGTCGCCATCCGCGGCAGGTAGCGGTCCTGCTGCTCCCGCGTGCCGTAGTCGACCAGCAGCTTGGCGACCACCGTGTGCCCGCCCATCGCCCCGGCCAGGCTCATCCAGCCACGGGACAGTTCCTCGGTGACCGCGGCGTAGCACTGCGCCGACACCGACGCCTCACCCCACGGCGCCGGGATCGCCAGCCCGAAGATGCCCATCTGCTTCATCGCCTCGATGAGCTTCTCCGGATAGGCGTTCGCGTGCTCCAGCTCCCGCGCCACCGGCCGCACCTCGCGGTCGACCCACTCGCCGACCGCCGCGACGATCGCCGTCTCGTCCTCGGTCAGGCCGTCCATCCGGTGTCCTTCCTGCCTTGCGTGGTTCTCACTGTCGCTCACCCGCCGATCACGCGTCGAGCGCGCAGCTCCTCGACCCGCGCGGACGGCAGCAGTTCGGCGAGCACCTCGGCGGTGTGGCTGCCGAGCTCCGGCGCGGGCGACGGCCCCGCCTGCCGGCCGTCGAACACCAGCGGCGAGCCAGGTGCGAGGTAGCCGCCAATGCCGGGCTGCGTGAGTGGCGCGAAAAGCGGGTGCCGCACCAGCGTCGGATCACGCGCCAGCTCGGCGGACGTGCGGTAGCGCGACCACAGCACCGACGTCGGCCGCAGCACGCGCGCCACCTCGTCGCACGTGCGCGCCTCGATCCACGCCCCGATCAAGCCGGCGAGCACCTCCCGGTGCCGTAACGGTCGGCGGCTTTCGTGAAGTCGGCGGCGAGCGTGTCCTCCAGCGCGGCGACGACGGCCTCGGTGCCGGTCGCGGTGACGAGGTCGCGCCAGTGCCGCGGCGTCAGGACCAGCACCATCAGCCGGGCGCCGTGGGCGGTGCGGAAGTCGCGGCCGAAGTCCCCGTACACCTGGTTGCCGATGCGGCCGCGCGGATCGTCGCGGAGCTGCGCCTCGGCGAGGTAGCCGAGGTTGCCCGCGGTTGCCAGCGCGACGTCCTCCAGCGCGACGGTCAGGCAGGCGCCCTCGCCGGTGCGTCGCCGCTGCCGTTCCGCAGCCAGCAACCCGACGGCGAGGTACAGTCCGGTGGCCACGTCCCACGCGGGCAGCACGTGGTTGACCGGACCGGTCCGGTCCTCGGGCCCGGTCAGGCCGGCGAACCCGCACGCCGCGTTCACGGTGTAGTCGACGGCGGTGCCGCCGTCGCGGGTGCCGTGCAGCTGGACGTGGATCAGGTCAGGGCGGCGGAGCCGGAGGTCGGCGGGGGACAGGCCGGGCCGGGGCCGCGCGTTGGTCAGCACGATGCCGCCGTCCGGCCCGCTCGCCGCCACCAGGTCGGCGGCCAGCTCTGCGCCTTCGGGTGAGCGCAGGTCGATCGTCACCGACCGCTTGCCCTGGTTGAGCCCCGCCCAGTAGAGGCTTGCCCCGTTCGGCGCGAGCGGCCAGCGCTGCCGGTCTGCCGCGCCACCGAGCGGATCGACGCGGATGACGTCGGCGCCGAGCTGCGCGAGCGTCATCCCGCCCAGCGGCGAGGCGACGTGACTGGACAGCTCGATCACCCGCAGCCCGGCCAGCGGCGCCGTCACCGGGCGTCCAGGTCGAGGCGGTCGCTGGTCAGTGCGCGCACGTCCGTGAGTGCCGGGTTCTCGACCGGGACCGGGCCGCCCGTCTGCCGGGCATCGGCCACACAGGTCGCGATCACGGCGACTCCCCTCGGGCGGTCCGACAAGCACTCGCAAAGACTCTATTCTATAGAATCGGCCTGATGTCAGCCGCCGGTTACCGACCTCACACTTTTTCTATGGGATATAGGATGGCCGCGGATGTCCGGCCTGGAGGCGCGTCATGGGTGCACCGCACGGCCGCGGGAGCAGCCTGCGGCGCACGTCGTTCGAGAACAAGCAGCAGCTCAGCGAAAAGGTCGCCGCCTACATCCGCGAGGGCATCATGGTCGGCCAGTTCCGCGCCGGCGAGTACATCCGCACCGAGCGGCTGGCCGAGGAGCTCGGCGTCAGCCCCACCCCGGTGCGGGAAGCGCTTATGCTGCTGGGCAGCGAGGGGTCGGTGCGGTGGGAGCCGCGGCGCGGCTACCGGGTCGTGCCGCTGACCACGCGGGACGTCGGCGACCTGTTTCGAGTGCAGGCCTTCATCGCGGGCGAGCTCGCGGCGCGCGCCGCCACCGAGCTGGGGGACGAGGACCTGGACCTGCTGGAGGAGACCCAGGCCAAGCTGGAGCAGGCCGAGCGGGACGGCGACTTCGACCTCGTGGAGACGCTGAACTACCGGATCCACCGCACGATCAACAAGGCGTCGGACTCGGCGCGGCTGGCCGTCCTGCTCGGCGTCACGGTGAACTACGTGCCGCTGGGGTACTACGCGTCGATCGAGGGGTGGTCGTCGGCCTCGGCCCACGACCACAGCTCGATCTTCCAGGCCTTGCGGGCCCGTGACCCGGAGGGGGCCCGCAAGGCGATGTCGGCGCACATCGAGCACGTGGGCGGGCAGCTCGTGGAGCACCTGCGCCGGCGCGAAGTGCTCAGCTGACCGTCTTCGTCGCGACCGCGACCAGGTACTCCCAGTCCGCGGCGAACGTGCCGTCGTCGGCGAGGTTGTTCTCCTCGGCGAGGGCGATGAGGTCGGCGCGGAAGGCCTCCCGCCCGTCCGGGGACAGGCGTTGCGCGGCCATGTGCGTCGGGCCGTAGTGGGTGAGGAAGAAGTCGGCGAAGTGCGCCGGGTTCGCGAACTTCTCCTGCACCGTCGCGGTGGTGCACGTCAGGCCGGTGACCCGGTCGCCGAACAGTTCCCGCACGGTCTCCTCGGTGCCCCAGCGGGTGGGCGGCAGGGCGCCCGCCGGTGGCGGCGCGTGCCGTCCGACGGTCGCGAGCAGCTTGCCGATGAACCCGGCCGGCGTCCAGCTGGCCATCGCGATCGTCCCGCCGGGGCGGCAGACGCGGAGCAGTTCGTCGGCGGCGCGCTGGTGGTCGGCGGTGAACATGACGCCGATGGCGGAGAGCACGACGTCCCACTCGCCGTCGGCGCAGGGCAGGTTCTCGGCGTCCGCCTCGCGGAACCGCACGTCCAGCCCTTCCGCCTCGGCCCGCCTGCGGGCGACGTCGAGCAGCGCGGGCACGTAGTCGATGCCGGTGACGCGGCAGAACCGGCGGGCCGCGGCGAGCGCGACGTGCCCGGTCCCGGTGGCGACGTCGAGCACCTTGTCGCCGGGCCGCAGGTCCGCCGCGGCGCACAGGGTCTCCGCGAGCGGGACGGTCAGCCACGCGACGCGCCCGTAGTCGCCGCTGCTCCAGGTCTTGTGCTGCCTGGCCTTGATCTCGTCGAAGGTGGTGGTGGTCATCGTGATCCTTTCTCCGGTTGTGACAGGGGCAGTGCGAGCGTGGTGACGCCCTCGGCGTGGAGCCCGCCGTAGGGCGCGATTTCGGTGAAGCCGTACGAGCGGTACAGGTACTCCGCGCCTGGCATGGCGTCCGGTTTGGTCTGCAGCCACAGCGCGGTGAACCCGAGGTCGGTGGCGGCCGCGACGGCCGCGGCGATCAGGTCCCGGCCCAGGCCGTGCCCGCGCGCCCGCGGGTTCACGTACATCCGCTTCAGTTCGCCGGTGCGGCCGGCGAGCCGGTGGACCGCGACCATCCCGGCCGGCTGGGAACCGAGCCGCGCCAGCACGAGCGCGCCGGCGGGCGGCCGGTAGAAGCCGGGCAGGTCGTCGAACTCGGCGACGGCCGCCGGCTGCGCGGCGGTCAGGTCAAGCCCGACGTGCGTGCCCATCCAGTCCAGGTATTCGCGCAGCAGCGACCGGGCGTCGCGCCAGTCGCGGTCCGCTTGCGCGTGGGTGAGGGTCGCGGTCACGGCTCCGCCCCGCCCGCGGGGATGCGCTGGTGCGTGCGGAAGACGTCGTGCGGGTCCCACGCGGCCTTGACCCGGGCCAGCCGGGCGGCGCTCGACCCGAAGGCGCGGCGCATCCGGGCGCCGCCCTCGTCGCCGAGGAAGTTCGGGTACGTCGCGCCCGCCGACCAGGGCAGCAGGTCGTCGCGGAAGGCGTGGGCCAGCGCGCGGCACCGGTCGTCGTCGGCGGGGTCCTCCCACATCAGCAGCGGGTGCACGATGAACCGCGCGTCGCGCCCGGCCAGCGGCGAGTGGTCCGGCCCGGTGCGCGCCACCGCGCCGCCCCACGCCACGATGAACAGCTGCGACGGCCCGGCGGGCAGCTCGGCGGCGCGCCGCACGAGCGCGTCGATCGCCGGATCGGGCAGGTCGGTGACGTTCTCGGCGGTCCAGTAGTTGCGGTAGCCGGGCGGATCGTCCAGCGAGCACTGGAAATCCGCGTACGGAGTGGGGCCGAAGAAGTCGGCGTCGGGACCCAGTGTCCGGATTGGACCGAGCGCCCGTGCGCCCGCCTCGGCCGCGCCCGCCCACATCCCGGCGATCGCCACCGCGGGCCGTCCCCGCAACGGAGTGTCGTCCGCTCCGGTGACGAACGCGCACGCCAGCGACAGCGCGTCCGGGGCTGTCCGCATCACTTCGCGGAAGGCCCGCAGCACCTCACGCCCCCGGCCGGCGTCGAACAACGTCACCCCGGCGTACACCTCGGGGCCGACCGGGTGCAGCGCGAGTTCCAGCGCCGTGACGACGCCGAAACCCCCGCCGCCACCGCGCAGCGCCCACAGCAGGCCCGGGTTCTCCTCCGGGGTGGCGCGGACGATCCGGCCGTCCCAGGTGACCAGTTCGGCGGCCAGGAGGTTGTCGCAGGCCAGCCCGTGCTTGCGTTCGAGCCAGCCGGAGCCGCCGCCGAGCGTCAGCCCGGCGACGCCGGTGGTGGACACGCGCCCGCCGGTGGTCGCCAGGCCGTGCACCTGGGTCTCCCGGTCCAGGTCCGCCCAGATCGCGCCGCCGCCGACGCGGGCGACGCGGCGGTCCGGGTCGACCTCGATGTCGGCGAGGTTGCGCAGGTCGAGCACCAGACCGTCCTCGCACAGCGAGAGCCCGGCGACGGAGTGCCCGCCGGCGCGCACCGCGACCGGGAGGTCGTGCTCGCGGGCGAAGGCCAGCGCGGCGACCACGTCCTCGGCGGCGACGCATTCGGCCACCAGCCGCGGCCGCCGCCGCACCATCGTGTTGAACAGGCGGCAGCTGTCCTCGAAGTAGGGGTCGCCGGGTTCGTGCACGCCACCGTCGAGGCGGAAGCGGAACTCCGCGATGCCGGCGGAACGGGTCGTCGTCATGGCCCCAGCATCGGCGCGGCGGTGCCCGCGCGGCTTCGCCCGGACCGGCCATGCCGGCGAATGGCCGGAACGGGCCAGTGCTCAGAGCAGTCCGGCGCGGGTCGCGGCCGCCACCGCCGCCGCGCGGGAGGGCACGCCGAGTTTCGTGCGGATGTTGGCGATGTGCCGGTGCACGGTGTGGGCGCTGAGGAACAGCCGCCGCGCGATCGCGGCGTCGTTCAGGCCCTGCGCGACCAGGCGCAGGATGTCGGTCTCGCGCGGGCTGAGGTCCCAACACCCTGCTCTACACGGGCGCATAGCGCCAATCTTTTAACAAACCCCGAGCTGGGTGGTCATCCCGTCGCCTGACACGCAACGATCAC
>NZ_JBEXTZ010000039.1:0-70524 GCF_040614195.1 Amycolatopsis sp. NPDC006125 | reverse complement strand
GACGGTGTTCTTCCCCGCGCTCGGTTCGGCGGCCGGGACCGTCGCGTCACTGGCGACCCTCGGCGTCGCTTTCGTCGCGCGGCCGCTCGGCGCGGTGGTGTGCGGGCACTTCGGGGACCGGCTCGGGCGCAAGAACACCCTCGTCGCCACGCTGTTGCTGATGGGCGTGGCGACCATGGTCATCGGGCTGCTGCCGCCGGCCGGTGTCATCGGCGCCGCCGGGCCGATCCTGTTGACGGTGCTGCGTTTCCTGCAGGGTTTCGCCGTCGGCGGCGAGTGGGCCGGCGCCACGTTGCTCGCCGCGGAGAACGCCCCACCAGGGAAACGCGGGCTGTACGCGGTCTTTCCACAGCTCGGCCCGGCGTTCGGTTTCGCGCTGGCCAGCGCTACGTTCCTGGTCGTCGATCTGGCCGTCGGCTCGGGCAGCCCCGCGTTCCTCTCCTACGGCTGGCGGATCCCGTTCCTGGCCAGCGCCGTGCTCGTTCTCATCGGACTGTACGTCCGGCTGGCGGTCACCGAAACCCCGGCGTTCCGCGAACACCTGGCGGAACTCGAAGCCTCGGGGACGCCGGAACTGCTGCCGCTGCGGGCGGTGTTCCGGGCGCAGTGGCGGGAAGTGCTGCTCGGCGGCGGTGTGCTGACGATCCTGTTCGCGTTGTTCTATGTGGCCACCGCCTACCTCACCTCGTTCGGCACCTCGCGGTCGGGGGCTGGCCTGACCCGGGCCACCGTGCTGGGGCTGGGCATCGTGGCGAGCATCGCGCTGGCGATCACGACCGTGGCGGCCGGCGTGCTGTCCGATCGGTTCGGCCGCAGGCGCACGATCATCGTCGGCTACGCGTTGACGATCCCGGCCGTCGTCGTGTTGTTCGCCTGGCTGACCGGCGGTTCCGGCGTCGCCTTCGCGGTGACGCTCGCGGCGATGATGGGGCTCTACGGCATCGCCTACGGCCCGGTGGGCGCCTACCTGCCCGAGTTGTTCCAGACGGCCTACCGCTACACCGGAGCCGGGATCGCCTACAACCTCGGCGGAATCCTCGGCGGTGCCATCGCGCCACTGGTCGCGGCCGCGCTGGCCGCCGCGCACGGCGTACTCGCCGTCGGCGTTCTGCTCGGCGTGCTGGGCGTGCTGAGCCTGCTCAGCACCGTCGCGCTCCGCGCATCCGGAGTCCGCGATCGCCGTCTCGCCGTCTCGCCGAAGCTGGAGCGAACCCTATGACCAGCTCCCAGGCCCTGGCGGGCATCCGCGTCCTCGACCTGAGCCGTCTCGCCCCGGGGCCCTACTGCAGCATGCTGCTCGCCGACCTCGGCGCGGACGTGGTGATGGTCGGCGGCGGCCGGACCGGTGCCCCCATTCCGGTGCTGCGTCGCGGCAAGCACGCGATCGAGCTGGACCTGAAGACCCCGCAGGGGCGCTCGCTGCTGGACCGCATGGTCGAACACGCCGACGTTCTCCTCGAAAGTTTCCGCCCGGGCGTCGCCGCCCGGCTCGGGGCCGACCACGAGCGGCTGAGCCGGATCAACCCGCGACTGGTCTCGTGCAGCCTGACCGGCTACGGGCAGGACGGCCCGCTCGCGCAGCGGGCCGGGCACGACATCAACTACCTCGCCATCGCCGGTGCCCTGGGCACGTTCGGTGCCACCGGCGCCCCGCCCACCCCGCCGCTGAACCTCCTGGCCGACTTCGGCGGGGGAGGCCTGCTGGCGGCGTTCGGCATCCTCGCCGCGCTGCACGAGCGGGAACGCTCCGGCGTCGGCCAGCACGTCGACGCCGCCATGGTCGACGGCGTGCTGTCGATGATGGCCATGCCGTTCGCCGACTGGGGCACACCGACCCTGCCCCGGCGCGGGGCCGGTGCGCTCACCGGCACCATGCCCGCCTACCGCACCTACGAATGCGCCGACGGCCGCTACGTCGCGGTGGGCGCGCTCGAACCGCGGTTCTTCGCGGCACTGTGGAGCGAACTCGGCCTCGGCGACGACGTGCCGGACCACCTCGACCCCGCCCGGTTCCCCGGGCTCACCCGCACGCTGGAGGCGGTCTTCCGCGGCAAGGACCGCGACACCTGGGCCGCGCACTTCGCCGGCAGCGACGCGTGCGTCACTCCCGTGCTCGAGCCCGGGGAACTGGCGGCGCACCCGCACGTGACCGCCCGTCACCCGGACTTCGCGCTGGACCGGGTGCCCGCCGTACCGCGGTTTTCCCGCACTCCCGCCGCACCCGGCGGCGCGCCGGCCCCCGGGGAGACCGCCGCGGTGCTCGCGTCGTTCGGGCTCACCCCGGACGACGCCGCACGGGTCGTGGCCCCGCACGACGCCGCGGCCGGGGACCTGAGCTGGCCCCCGATCACCCGGCCCCACCCGCACACGGAGAGGAATTCCTGAGACATGAGCACCATCGAGACCGATGTCCACGCCGATTTCCGGGCGACCGTGCGCAAGCTCGCCACGAAGCGGATCGCGCCCCACGCCGCGGACGTCGACGAAAAGGAGCGGTTCCCGGAGGAGGCGTGGCAGGCGATCGTCGAGGCCGACCTGGCCGGTCTCGCGCACCCCGAGCACCTCGGCGGCTCCGGAGCCGATCTGCTGTCGCAGGTCATCGCGATCGAGGAGATCGCCGCGGCCTGCATGACCACCTCGCACGTGCTCCTGGTGAACTGGGCGGGCACCTGCACGATCCTGTCCCACGGCTCGGAGGAACTGCAGAAGCTCGTCGTGCCGCAGGTGGCGAGCGGGCAGGCCGGCGCGGGCTGGTGCCTCACCGAACCGACCGCGGGATCCGATGTCGCCGGCCTCACCACCACCGCCACCAAGGTCGACGGGGGCTGGCGCCTCACCGGTCTCAAGCGCTTCATCAGCAACGCGCCCTGGGGCACCTGGTTCGCGGTGCTGGCCCGCACCGGCGAGAGCAGCCACGGTGTGTTCATCGTGCACCGCGACGACCCGGGCCTGTCCTTCGGGCCGCACGAACGCAAGATGGGCCTGCGCGGCAGCCCGACCGCCGACCTCGTGCTCGACGACTGCGTCGTCCCCGACGTCCGGGTCGTCGGCGACCCCACCCAGGGATACCGCTACATCATGGCGGAACTCAACGGCAGCCGGGCGCTGATCGCGGCGCAGGCGCTGGGCGTCGCGCAGGGAGCGTTCGACGCCGCCCTCGCCTACACCTCGGAACGGTCTCAGTTCGGCCAATCCGTGTCGCGGTTCCAGATGGTCCGCGGCATGGTCGCCGACATGGCCGTGCGGCTCGCCTCCGCCCGTGCCCTGCTCTACGAGGCCGTGGCGCTGATCGAGGCCGGTCACCCGGACGCGCGCGCCCGTGCGGCCATGGCGAAGCTGCTGTGCAGCGACAACGCCATGTCCGTCACCACCGACGCCGTGCAGCTCTTCGGCGGCTACGGCTACATCCGCGACTACCCCGTCGAACGGATGATGCGGGACGCGAAGATCACGCAGATCTACGAGGGCACCAACCAGATCCAGCGAACGCTCATCGCCAAGGCCGCCTACGCCGGGGTGGGCGCCGCATGAGCCGCGCACTCGAGGGCGTCCGCGTCGTGGAGCTCTGCGAGATCATGCAGGGACCGCTCGCCGGCCAGACCCTCGGCGACCTCGGTGCCGACGTCGTGAAGATCGAACGGGGCGACCGCGGGGACGCGATGCGCACGCTCGACCGGGAGGCCGTGGCGAACGGCCGGGTGTCGTCGTACTTCGTGGCGCTCAACCGCAACAAGCGCAGCATCGCCCTCGACCTGAAGACGCCCGGTGGGATGGACGTCCTGCACCGGCTCCTCGCCGAGGCGGACGTGCTGGTGCACAACTACCGGCCGCACGCGATCCGCCGGCTCGGACTGTCCTATGCGGACTTGGCGCCGCGGTACCCGCGGCTGGTCTACGGCAGCGCATCCGGCTTCGGCGCCACCGGGCCCCTGGCGCACAAACCGGGGCAGGACATGCTGGCCCAGACCGTGAGCGGCCTCGCCAGGGCGGTGGGGAACCGGGAACTGGCGTCCTACCTCAACCCCACCGCCCAGGTGGACTACGCCTCGGGCATGGGGCTGGTGCAGGGCATCCTCGCCGCTCTGCTGGAGCGGGAGCGCAGCGGGCTCGGGCAGGAGGTGAGCGTGAACCTGCTCGACACGGCCGTGGCGATGCAGATGCTCGAAGCGGCGGCGCACACGATGTACGCGCACACGCTGAACTGGGTCACCCAGTGGTACGGCGGCACCTTCCCCACGACTGACGGCATGGTCTCCGTCCTCGGCCTCTTCCGGGACAACGCGGTCCGGCTGATCTGCGATGCCCTGGACATCCCGGACCTCAGCCTGCGTGCCGACCTCGCCACGACCGAGCTGCAGGCGAGGAACAAGGACATCGCCAATCAGATCATCGCCCCGGTCGTCGCCCGGCTCAGCACGGCTGAGGCACTGGAGCGCTTCGAGGCGGCCGACCTGCTGTGCGCCCCGCAGCTCACGCTCGCCGAGGCGCTGCGGCACCCGCAGCTCGCCGTCAACGAGCTCCTGGTCGACGTCGAGGTCCCGGGGCAGGAGCGGGCTCGCGTCGTGGGCTTCCCGGTGCGCCTGTCCCGGAGCCGCGCGGACGTGCGCCGGGCGGTCCCGCGGCTGGGAGAGCACACCGCGGAAGTCCTGGGCGAACTTGGATACCCGCCGGACCGGATCGCGGAACTCGCGAGCCAGGGCGCCATCCGCCCCGGCCACGTCGAGCAGGAGGAGGTTCGCCGATGACCGCCGGATCGCACACCGAGGCCGCAACGTTCGCGGCCGCCCGCGCCCGCATGCAGGCGAGGGTGGACCAGACCGTCGACGCCGGCCTGCCCGGGCTGCCGCACCACGCCGACGTCCGCACGGGGGAGTGGACGACCACCCCCGACGGGGACTGGACCGGCGGCCACTTCGTCGGCCAGCTCTGGCTGGCCGCCCGCCGGGACGGCCGCCACCGGGAAGCCGCCCGCGCGTACTCGGCCCGTCTCGACGGGCGGGAGCACTCGCCGACCATCTTCCGCGGCTTCCTGTTCCACTACGGTGCCGCGCTCGGCGGTCACCTGCTCGGCGACGGGGCCGCGTGGGAACGCGCCGAGCGGGGCGCGCGGGGGCTGGCCGGCTCGTTCAACCCCGCCGCGGGAATCATGCCCCTGGGCACGGCAGCCGAGGAGGCGCACAGCGTCGGGGACGCCGAGACCAGCATCGACGCGGTCGGTGCCGTGTCGGCGTTGCTCTCCGCGGTCGCCGACCGCACCGGTGACCACCGGATGCGCGCCGCTGCGGTCGCGCACGCCCGACGGCACATCGAGATCTGCGTGCGCGACGACGGTTCGGTGTGCCAGTCCGGCACGGTCGATCCGGTGACCGGGCAGCTCGTGCGGCGGTACAGCCACAAGGGCCACTCGCCGTCGAGCACCTGGGCGCGCGCCCAGGCGTGGGCCATGCTCGCCTTCACGATGTCGGCGCACTGGTTGCCGGGGCACCCGGAATTCCTCGACACCGCGGTGACCGTCGCCGACTGGTGGGCCGCGCATGTGCCGGAGGACCTGGTCACCTTCTGGGACTTCGACGACCCGGCCGTCCCGCACACCTTCAAGGACACCTCGGCGACCGCCATCGCGGCGGCCGCGCTGCTCAAGCTCGCCGCGCTGCTGAGGGACGGCCGGAAGTACCGGGACCTGGCGCGTCGCACGGTCGACGCGCTGGTCACCGGGTACCTGCGTCCGGTACCCGGCCTGCCCGGCGAGATCGCCGTGCTGACCTCCGGCTGCTACAACAAGCTCCTGGGACTGGCCACGGCGGACGAGCTGGTCTGGGGCGACTACTACTTCAGCGAAGCCCTCGCCGTGCTCGACGGGGACCTCGACCCCCTGGCGGTCTGAGCCATGGCCGAGGTTCTGGTGGTGCTGATCGAGGGGATGGACGACGGCCGGGAGATCACGGTGCGGGTGGCCGGGAACACCCGCACCGGGGTGGTGACCTCGCCGCGGGCATCGCGGGCCGGGTGCGCCGCGGGCTACCCGTTCCCCGGCGAACTGGACGAGTGAGCGCGATAATGCCCCGGCGCCACGCCGAATTCCCGTTTGAACGCGTGCGAGAACGCGAACGGCGAGGCATACCCGACGCGCCGCGCGATGGCTGCCAGCCCCAGGTCGGTTTCCCGCAGCAGCCGCGCCGCGAGCGTCATCCGCCAGTGCGTCAGGTAGGTCATCGGGGCCTGCCCGACCAGGTCCGTGAACTTGCGGGTGAGCGTGGTGCGGGACAGGCCCGCTTCCGCGGCCAGGTCCTCGATCCGCCACGGCCTGCCGGGCGCGCTGTGCATCGCTTCGAGCACCGCGGTGATGGCGGGATCGCGGAGCGCCCGGGGCCAGCCGAGGTGCCCGTGATCGTCGAACCAGGCGCGGATCATGTAGACGAGCAGGAGATCGAGCAGGCCGGCGAGCGCCGCGTCCCGCCCCGGGCGCCGGGTCGTCGTCTCGGCGGCCAGCAGGTCCAGCGCCCCGCGCAGGTGGCTGTGGTCGCCGAGGTGGGCCGGCAGGTGCACGAGGTCCGGCAGCGCGGCCAGCAGCGGGTGCGTGTGCCGCCGGTCCAGCCGGTACTTGCCGCACAGGAATTCGACGCCGCCCGACGGATCGGCCACGGCGGTTTCGAACGGCACGGCGCCGGCCCCGTCGCGCGAGCCGGACAGCACGTGCCCGTCACCGGCGGGCAGGAGCACGACATCCCCGGGACCGAGCTGAACCGGCTCCCGGCCGTGCATCAGCAGCCAGCCGGAACCACGGAGCACCACGTGGAAGCCCGCGCCGTCGTACGGCGCGAACCGGTACGACCACGGGAAACCGACCCGCATCCGGTTGGCCGCGGGCCGCCCGGTGCGCATCACCCCGATGATGTCGCTGAGCAGATCCACGCGGTCGACTGTACCGCTCACGCACTGGGCCGGACTCGTATGCAAACGGGCCGATCGATCATTCACCGGCTCACCTGCCGCGCCTAGCCTGGGCTCATGGCTGATTTCACCATCGGCGCGGTCGAAGTGACCAAGGTGCCCGAGTGGACCGGCGAGATCGCACCGGCCCGCTTCATCATCCCCGACAGCACCCCGGAGATCTGGCGGGACAACGACTGGCTGGCGCCCGAGCACTGGAACCCGGACACCGGCGCCTACCACGGCGCTGTGCAGACCTGGGTCCTGCGCAGCGAAGGCAAGACCGTGCTCGTGGACACCGGGGTGGGCAACGGCCGCGACCGGCCGCAGATCCCGCTGTTCGACCACCTCGACACCGATTTCCTCGACCGGCTCGCCGCCGCCGGTGTCCGGCCGGACGATGTGGACGTCGTCGTCAACACCCACATCCACTACGACCACGTCGGCTGGAACACCCTCGGCGGCGCCCGGGGCTGGGAGCCGGCGTTCCCGAACGCGACCTACCTCATCCCGGCCGTCGACGCGCGTTACTTCGCGCCCGAGAACGCCGGACGGCGCCCTGCGCCCCGCGACGACTACGATCGCTTGCGGCGCAAGGGAAGTCTCCTCGTCTACGCCGACAGCATCGCGCCGGTGCTCGGCCGCGCCACGCTGTGGGAGGACAGCTACCGGGTAGACGGGAACCTCACCCTGGAACCGGCGCCCGGGCACACCCCGGGATCCTCCGTGCTGCGCGTTCGTTCGGGCGGCGACAAGGCCGTCTTCGTCGGCGACATCCTGCACAGCCCCGTGCAGATCCTGGAGCCGTCCTGCAACAGCTGCTTCTGCGAGGACCGCGAGCAGGCGGCAGCGACCCGCAGGCGCGTGCTCGAACAAGCCGCGGACGAGGTGGAGATCGTGATCCCCGCGCACTTCGCCGGCGCCGGAGCGGCCGAGGTGAAGCGCGACGGCAGCCGGTTCCGCATCGACCGTTGGGTCGGCGCGGACGAGGCGGACCGCGCACCAGCCGACGTGCACCGGTGACCACATCCTGATGCCCGAGACGGCTGCCTCGGATGGTGAGCCTGGGGGAGCTGCCCGGCGGCGCGGTTCCACGCCGCCGCACGACGTGGTCCGGTCAGGCCGGTGCGTGTGCGGCGAGCGCCGTGTCCAGGTTCCCGCACACCGGAACGGAACCGTCGGTCAATCCCGCGTCGAGTACGCGCCGCACGATTCCGCCGGGGCGGGCCACGACCGCCGTCGGCGTGCCGTGGCTGGCGCCGGTGAGCGCGAATTCACGGATGATCCGCAGGCCGCAGGCCGACAGGAACGTCAGTTCGCGCAGGTCGAGCACGACCGCGGACGGCGGTGGTGTCCGCGCGACGACCTCGCGCAGATCGGCGCCGCACCCTTCGATCGTGCTCAGGTCCAGTTCCCCCGCGAGGTGGATGATCACCGCGTTGTCGGTTGTGATCGGTAAGGATCGGTGCACCGTCCACTCCCCTCCGGCTGGTGCCGATTCCGCTCCTCGACGCTAGCGGGCGCCGTTCGCGGCCCACCAGAGGTGACCACCCGCGCGGGTGCCCGGCCGGCGCCGGACGCGGCTGGGCCTCAGAGCGGCAGCGGGCTGACGTGGTAGGCCAGGCCGGCCACGAG
This sequence comes from Amycolatopsis sp. NPDC006125, assembly GCF_040614195.1. Taxonomy (NCBI): domain Bacteria; kingdom Bacillati; phylum Actinomycetota; class Actinomycetes; order Pseudonocardiales; family Pseudonocardiaceae; genus Amycolatopsis; species Amycolatopsis sp. NPDC006125. The sequence continues at coordinate 61,959 of NZ_JBEXTZ010000039.1, read as the reverse complement.
ACCGCCCAGGAACGGGCCGGCCACGGGGATCCACGCGTACGCCCAGTCCGATCCGGTCTTGCGGCCGAGCCGCAGGAGGGCGTGGACGATGCGCGGGCCGAGGTCGCGCGCGGGATTCAGGGCGTAGCCGGTCGGGCCGCCGAGGGAGGCGCCGATCCCGACGACCAGCAGGGCGACGGCGAGCGGGCCGAGGCCGGACGGTGTTCCGCCGAGGAGCAGGACCACGTAGACCAGGACGAAGGTGGCGATCGTTTCGGTGAGGACGTTCCAGGCGGGGGTGCGGATCGCCGACCCGGTCACGAACACGCCCAGCACGGCCCCGGCGTCGGTCTCGGCGTCGAAGTGCTTCTTGTAGCACAGGTAGACGAGGACGGCGCCGGCCATCGCTCCGATGAGCTGCCCGGCCATGTAGACGGCGGCGTGCGGGAGGCCGGCGGCGACACCGGGGGCGAAGTCCTGCCCGGCGATCCACAGCCCGAGCGTGACGGCGGGGTTGAGGTGGGCCCCGGACCGGGCGGCGGTGTAGACGCCCGCGAACACGGCGAGGCCCCAGCCGAAACTGACCAGCAGCCAGCCCCCGCCGTGTCCCTTCGATCCGGTGAGGGCGACGTTGGCGACAACCCCGCAGCCGAGCAGCACGAGCAGCGCCGTGCCGATCAGCTCGGAAAGGAAGATGCTCCCCATCGAGTTCTCCTGAGGTGGTTCGTGCCGGTTTTCCGGGCAGGGCGCAGCCCCGCCCGGCGGACGTGCCGCCGGGCGGTGGCGCGGACTGGATCAGTGGCGGGTCACCAGACGGTGTAGCCGCCGTCGACGACGAGGTCGGTGCCGGTGCAGAAGGCGGCCGCGTCGGAGGCCAGGAAGACGACCGCGGGTGCGATCTCGGCGGGCGTGGCGACCCGGTTCATCGGGGTGCCCGCGAGCCAGGCGCGGCGCCACTCCTCGTTGTCCATCCCGCGCTGGGTCAGCTCGGTGCCGACGTAGCCGGGGGAGACGGAGTTGACGCGCACGCCGCGGCCGGACCATTCGCCTGCCAGCGACTTCGTGAGGTGGATGACGCCCGCCTTCGCCGCGTTGTAGGCGGCCTGCGGCTGCGGGAAGTTGCTGATGTGGCCGCTCATGCTGCCGGTGTTGACGATGCTCCCGCCGCCTTGGGCGAGCATCCGGGAACCCGCGGCGCGGCAACAGTGGAACACGCCGTCGAGGTTGACGGCGAGCACCTTGCGCCAGTCGTGGTCGGACAGCGACTCGCTGGGGTGGTTGTGCACGATGCCGGCGTTGTTCACGGCGATGTCGATCCGCCCGGCGGTGCTGACGACGTGGTCGAACGCGGCTTCCACGGCGGCGGAGTCGGTGACGTCCGCGGCGACGAACTCGACGCCGAGCCGCTCGGCGGTGGCCTTGCCGGCTTCGTCGTTGATGTCGCAGATGAACACCCGGGCTCCCGAGTCGCGCAGCCCGGTGACGATGGCTTCGCCGATGCCCTGGGCGCCGCCGGTCACGATCGCCGTGCGTCCGGCCAGGGAGAACACCGGCAGGGTCGGGGTGGTGCTGGTCAACGGTCACCTCGCGGGGTCGTGGACGGGCGTGCGGTGGGTGCGCTGCCGCAGTCGCGGACGTCGTAGGTGCCGTCGGCGCGGCCGACGACCATCTCGTCCGCGATCCCGGTGAACAGGCCGTTCTCCACCACGCCGGGGATCCAGTTCAGCTGGGCGTCGATCGCCAGCGGGTCGGCGATGGACTTCAGGTGGGCGTCGATCAGGTAGTTGCCGCTGTCGGTGACGACCGGTGCCCCGTCGTGGGTGCGCAGCGTCAGTTCGGCGGCGGGATGGCCGAGTTTGTCCAGCAACCGGGCGATCGAGCGCTTCGTGGACTCCCACTCGTAGGGGATGACCTCGATCGGCAGCGGGAACGCGCCCAGCGCCGGGACGACCTTGCTGTCGTCCACCACCGCGACCATCCGGTCCGACGCGTCGGCCACGATGCGTTCCCACAGCAGGCAGGCGCCGCCGCCCTTGATCATGGCGCCGTCGTGGTCGATCTCGTCGGCGCCGTCGATCGTGAGGTCCAGCCGGACCGCTTCGGCGAGGGTGGTCAGCGGCACCCCGGCCTCGATCGCGAGATCGCGGGTGGCGGTGGAGGTGGGCACCCCGACGACGTCGAGGCCGTCGGCCACCGCCTTGCCGAGCGCGCGCACGAACCAGTGCGAGGTCGTCCCCGAACCCAGGCCCAGCTTCATCCCGTCGTGCACGTAAGTTTCGATGGCGCCGACACCGGCCGCCCACTTCGCCCGGTCCTGGTCACTGCTCGGTTGCATGGAACTCCTTGTCCGCCAAGCCCTCGGCCAGTGCGCCGAAGGTGTCGATGGTGGTCACGCCCGGGAGCGGGTGCCCCCAGGACACGTGCCGGTAGGGCACTCCGGCGCGCTGTGCGGTGAGCGCGTCGATGCCGGTGTCGCCGACGTAGAGGGCGTCGGCGGGGGAGACGTCCAGCGCGGTGAGCGCGGCTTCCAGGTGCCCCGGGTCGGGTTTGCCCGCGGGCACCGCGTCGATGCCGACGACGACGTCGACCAGCGGGGCGAGCCCGGTGGCGGCGAGGACGTCGTGGGACAGGCCGGTGCGCTTGTTGGTGCACACCCCGATCCGGATTCCCTTGTGCCGCAACGCCTGGAGTGCTTCGTGTGCGTCGGCGTGCACGGTGGTCGCCGCGGCCGGTTCGGCCCGGTAGGCGCTGGAGTAGGCCGCCAGCACCGGACCCGCGAGCGCGGGATCACCGCCGACGGCGTCGAGCGTGCCGCGGACGAGTTCCGCGGCGCCGCCGCCCAGCAGACCGCGGACCCGGTCGGCGTCGATCCCGGGCAGACCGTGCGCGGTCAGCGCGGAGGTGAGTGCCCTGGCGATGTCCGGGGCGCTGTCGACGAGAGTGCCGTCCAGGTCGAGCACCACCGCACGCCTCACGCCGGCACCGTTTCGGCGAACAGCGGGCGCAGGCCCTCGTACAGGTGCCGGTGGCGCTGGAAGATCCGGTCGTAGGTCGCGACGGCGGCGGGGTCGGGGGTGAAGGTCTGCTCCACGGCCAGCATGCCGACGGCCTCGGTGAGATCCCGCCACCAGCCGATCCCCACCCCGGCGGCCAATGCGGCACCGTAGGCGCCGCCCTCGGCCACCCCGGTGACGGTGACGGTTTCCCGGTTCAGGACGTCGGCGAGGATCTGCAGCCACAGCGGTTCCTTGGTCGCGCCACCGGAGGCCACGACCCGGTCGCACGGCAGCCCGGCCTGCCGGTAGACCTCGAGAATTTCCCGCATGTTCAGCACGACGCCCTCCATCACGCTGCGCGCGATGTGGCCCAGGTGGTGCATCGGGGTGAGTCCCACCCAGCTCGCCGACGCCTCGGGCGCGACGTGCGGGGACCGTTCGCCGAGCAGGTACGGCAGGAACAGCAGGCCTTCCGAGCCGGGGCCGATGTCGCGGGCCAGTTTGGACAGTCGTTCCAGGGTGACCGGGTCGGCGGCGGTGGCGGGGGCCAGCGCGTCGCGCAGCCACTGGAAGGCGCCGCCCGCGCTGAGCGACACCCCCATCACGTGCCAGCGTCCCGGTTCGTTGCCGCAGGAGACCTGCACCCGTCCGCCGGGGTTGTCCGGGCACCGGGACGCGCCGCCGGCGACGATGCCCGCGGTGCCGATCGTGAACCCGACCGGTCCGGTGTCGAGCAGGCCCATCGCGGTGGTCTGGATGACCGCGTCGCCGCCGCCCCCGAACACCGGTGTGCCTTCGGGGATGTTCCACCGGGCGGCGGGGCCGGGCAGCACGGTGCCGGTGGGCTCGACGGATTCGACGACGTCGGGCAGCAGCGCGCGGTCGATGCCGAGGAGCCCCAGCAGCTCGTCGGACCAGCGGCGGTTCGCGACGTCGAACAGGCCGGTGCCCGAGGCGTCGGACACGTCGGTGGCGTACTCCCCGGTCAGCCGGAGGCGCAGGTAGTCCTTGGGGTTGAGGATGCGGCGGGTCCGGGTGAACAGTTCCGGTTCGTGCTCGCGGAACCACACGATCTTGCACCCGGTGAAGCCGGGCAGCATCCGGTTGCGGGTCATGCGCAGCAGTTCGTCCAGACCGCCGGCGCGGTCGGTGATCCACTCGCATTCCCGCGCGGCGCGCTGGTCGTTCCACAGGATGGCCCGCCGCAGCGGTTCGCCCGCGCCGTCGAGCGCGGTCAGCCCGTGCATCTGCCCGCACAGGCCGATTCCGGTCACTTCCCGGCCGCGGTCGGGCAGGCTCGCGGTGACGGCGGTGAGTGCCTCGTCGGTGGCCGCCCACCAGTCGGCGGGTTCCTGCTCGGCCCAGCCGGGATTGGTGGTGTGCACGGGGTAGTGGCGCAGCACCTTGGCGACCACTTCACCCGAGCGCGACACCGCGATGACCTTGCACGCCGAAGTGCCCAGGTCGATGCCGATCAGCATGTTGTTGTCCTTCCCGCGCGTCGTTGCGCTTTCCCGCGCGTCATCGCGCGCCGTGGCGGAGTCTCACGTGCTTGAGCTGGAGGTAGGACTCGAGGCCTTCGGGGCCGTGCTCGGACCCGAACCCGCTCTCGCGGCGGCCTCCGTAGGGTGCGTTGATGATCCCGGCGTCGACGTTGTTGATGGCGACGTTGCCGAAGTCCAGGTCGCCCGCGAGCGTGAAGGTTTCGCGGGTGTCGTTGGTGTAGGCGTACGCGGCGAGGCCGCCGGGCACGCGGTTGGCCCGGTCGATCGCGTCGGCGAGGCCGGTGAAGCGGGCGACGCCGACGGCCGGGCCGAACGTTTCCTCGGTCATGACGAGCGCGTCGTCGGGCGCCTCGGCGATCACGGTGGGGCGCAGGAACAATCCGGGACCGTCCAGCGGTCCGCCGCCTGCCACGATCCGCGCGCCGCGCTTGTCGGCGTCGGCGATGTGGTCGAGGGTGCGCCGGTAGGTTTCGTCCATGGTCAGCGAGCCGACGTCGGCGGACGGCTCGGCCAGCCCGTCGGCGACGGTGAGCGCGTCCGCCGCGGCCGCGAGCCCGTCGACGAACTCGTCGTAGACCGAGTCGTGCACGTAGATCCGGTTGATCGCGATGCAGATCTGGCCGGCGTTGCGGAACGCGCGGCGGGTGGCGCCGCGCACCGCGCCGGGCACGTCGGCCGTGCCGGTGACGATCATCGGGCAGCTTCCGCCGAGTTCCAGGGACAGCCCGGTGATTCCGGTGACCGCCCGGTACAGCGCCTGTCCGGTGGCCATCGAGCCGGTGAAGGCCACCTTCGCGATCCGGGGGTGCGCCACGAGCGCCTGCCCGGTGGAGCCGTCGCCGAAGACGATGTTGGCCACGCCCGGGGGCAGCGTCCCGGCGAGGCACTCGGACAGCACCTGGGCGCATCCGGGGGTGTACTCGGACGGCTTGATCACGATCGTGCAGCCTGCGGCGACGGCGCCGCCGAGCTTCCAGCCGATCAGTTCGATCGGGTAGTTCCACGGCACGATCCCCGCGACGACGCCGAGGGGTTCCTTCTCCACGATGCTGGTGAACCCGGGCGCGTCGTTCGGGATCGTGCGGCCGTAGACGCGGGTGGCCTCTTCGGCGTAGTAGTGCAGCGCGGCGATGAACTTGCGGACTTCGCCGCGCGCCTCGTCCAGGGGCTTGCCCTGCTCGCGCGTGATCGCGGTGGCGAGGTCGTCGACGCGGCCGGCGCAGGATTCCGCGAGCCGGTGCAGGTGCGCGGCGCGGTCGGCCGGGACGGTGCGGCGCCAGCCGCGGAAGGCGTCGGCGGCGGCGCGGACGGCCGCGTCGACCTCGGCGGCGGTGGAACGCGGGGCTACCGCGACGATCCGGCCGGTGGCGGGGTTGGCCCGCTCGATTCCCGGTTCCGCGGTGTCCCGCCAGGTTCCCGCGACGAAGTTCCGGCAGACGAGCACGGGCTCATCGGGCTGCATTGCCTCAACTCCCTGGTGCGCGCGGACTGGCCGCGGCAGCGGTGCGATCTTTGTATGATAATCGGACCTTAGAGCGGGAGTTGCGTGTCGCGCAAGAGGGTGACCGCGCCGGGTCAGGCGCGGGTCGGGATCGCCTCGTTCTCGGCCAGCAGGCGGTCCCGGTGGCGCATGACGCGGCGCAGGTGGTTCTCGGTGGCGAAGCGCGCGCGGGACGGGTCGCCGGCGGCGATGGCCTCGGCGATCTGGACGTGCTCCTCCAGCGTGTTGGCCGCTTCGGAGGGATAGCCGGGACCGGTGCGGTAGGTGTCGCGCAGGAACCCGTTGAGCGGGCCGATCACCAGTGAGAAGAACGGGTTTCCGCTCGCCTGCGCCACGATCTCGTGGAACCGCAGGTCGGCGTCGAGGAATTCGTCGCGGGCCTCGGGCCGGTCGAGAGCGTCGGCCAGTCGCCGGTTCGCGTCGTCGAGGTCGGCGAGGTGCTGTTCGGTCCGCCGGGCCGCGGCCAGCTGGGCCATTTCGACCTCGAGCACCAGGCGCAGTTCGAGGAGCTGGGCGAAGGAGCCCTCGCTGCGACGCATCAGCAGGCCGTACTGCTCGGCGATGAGCCGCCCGTCCAGTTCCGCGACGGTCATGCCGCGGCCGGGCTTCACCGTGACCAGCCCACGCTGGATCAGCAGCCGGGCCGTTTCCCGCACCACGGTGCGCGAGACGTCGAAGCGGCGGGCGAGTTCGGCTTCCGTCGGGAGGCGCTCGCCGGGCGCCAGCCGGACGATCTCGTCCTGCAGCTTGTCCGCGAGGGTTTCCGACAGGCGCTTGTGGAGTGCTTCGGCCATTCGGCGATCGTACGACAAAGCAGGCCGGTTGCCTCGTGCTGTGCCGCCTGCTGGGCGATGTGGCGGCTGGATTGACGGCATCTTTGTACGATGATAGGACATTGATGGCGCCCGGGTGGGCGCGACGAGGAGGGCTGTCGATCCATGAACCTGCACGCCTACGCCGGGGCCGTGCTCCCCGCCGACGCCGAGCGAGCCACCCTGGTGGCCCGTGTGTTCGACCCCGCGGTCGGCGGACCGTGCGTCGCGGCGATCCGGGGTGACCGCGCCGTGGACCTGACCCACGTCGTTCCGACGGTCTCCGAGCTGCTGGACCGGCCGGACGCGGTCTCGATCGTCCGCACGCGCGAGGGCGGCGGTCACTGGGAGCTGTCCGCGCTGATCGACGCCACCCTGCGGCGCGACCGGACCGCCCCGCACCTGCTGGCCCCGGTCGACCTGCAGGTCGTCAAGGCGGCGGGCGTGACGTTCGTCCGCAGCATGCTCGAGCGCGTGATCGAAGAGCGCGCGAAGGGGGACCCCGGCCGGGCCGAGGAGATCAGGTCCCGGATCGCCGAGGTGGTCCGGGGCCGGATCGCCCAGCTGCGGCCCGGATCGCCGGAGGCGGCCCGGGTCAAGGAGGTGCTGGTCGAGGAGGGCCTGTGGTCGCAGTACCTGGAGGTCGGCATCGGTGAGGATCCGGAGATCTTCACCAAGGCGCCCGTGCTGTCCGCGGTCGGCACCGGCGCGGAGATCGGCGTGCTGGCCCGCTCGACCTGGAACAACCCGGAGCCCGAGCTCGTGCTCGCGGTCAGCTCGTCCGGCACGCCGGTGGCCGCGACCCTGGGCAACGACGTGAACCTGCGCGACTTCGAGGGACGCAGCGCGCTGTTGCTCACCGAGGCCAAGGACAACAACGCATCCTGCGCGATCGGCCCGTTCCTGCGGCTGTTCGACGACGGTTTCACGCTGGACGACGCGCGGGCCACCGAGGTCGCGCTGGACATCACCGGCGGCGACGGGTTCACCCTGCACGGCGTGAACCCGGTGAGCGAGATCAGCCGGGACCTCACCGACCTGATCCGGCACGCCCACGGCGCCCACCACAGCTACCCCGACGGGTTCGTCCTGTTCACCGGCACGATGTTCGCGCCGACCGAGGACCGCGGCGAGCCGGGGCAGGGCTTCACCCACCGGCAGGGCGACGTCGTCGCGATCAGCTCACCCGCGCTGGGCACCCTGGTCAACACCGTCACCACCGCGGAAGCGGCCGAGGACTGGACCTTCGGCATCCGGGCGCTGATGGCCAACCTCGCCGAGCGCGGCCTGCTGCGGCGCGCGGCGGAGGTGGTCTCGTGACCCGGGTGGTCGTCACCGATCACGCCTTCGGCGGCGTGGCGGCGGAGGCGGCCGTCGCCGAGCGCTTCGGCGCGGAGTTCTCGGTGCACGCCTGCCGCGGCGAGGACGAGACGATCCGCGCGGTGGCCGGCGCCGACGTGGCGTTCGTGAACTTCGCCCCGGTGACCGACGCGGTGCTCGCGGCGATGGCGCCCGGCGCGACGGTGATCCGCTACGGCATCGGCTACGACAACGTGGACGTCGCCGCGGCCGAGGCGCGCGGGATCTCGGTGGCCACGGTGCCGGACTACGGCAGCGACACCGTCGCCGACCACACCGTCGCCCTGCTGCTGACCCTGCTGCGCAAGATCCCGGCGTACGACCGCCGCATCCGCGAGACCGGCTGGTGCGTCCCGAGCGATCTCGGCTCGATTCCCGGCTTCGCCGACACCACGGTGGGACTGGTCGGCCTGGGCCGGATCGGGCTCGCCGTGCACCGCAGGCTCGCCGCGTTCGGGTTCCGCGTGCTCGCCCACGACCCTTACGCCGAGCCCGCCGACGGGATCAGCCTCACCGACCTGGACACGCTGCTGCGCGAGTCGCACGCCGTCTCGCTGCACGCGCCGCTGACCCCGCAGACGCGGCACCTGCTCAATTCGGCGGCGTTCGCCCGGATGCGCGAGGGTGCGGTGCTGGTCAACACCTCGCGTGGCGGGCTGGTCGACCACGACGCGCTCGCCGAGGCGGTGCGGGCGGGCCGGGTCGCCGCGGCCGCGCTGGACGTCTTCGACCCCGAACCGCTCGCCGCGGACTCGCCACTGCGCGAGTTGCCGCAGATCCTGTTCACCCCGCACGCCGCGTTCTATTCGGACAGTTCGCTGGCCGCGCTGCAACGGCTGGCCGCGGAGGAGGCCGAACGGGCGCTGGCCGGGAAACCGTTGCGCTGTCCCGTGACCGGAGGAGGTGGCCGATGAGCCGCGCTGTCGATCCCCGCACCGGAGCCGCGATCGGCCCGGAGATCGCCGACACCACACCCGAGGAGATCCGCGAGGTGTGTTCGCGGATCTCGGCGCAGGCCGCGCCGTGGCTGGCTGGGCTCTCGTTCCCGGAGCGCGCCGCGCTGCTCACGGCTCTCGGCCAGGCGCTGCGCGACCACTCCGGCGAGCTCGTGGAACTGGCCGACGCCGAAACCGCGCTCGGCGCGCCGCGCCTGACCGGCGAGCTCGCCCGCACCGCCGCGCAGTTCGACCTGTTCGCGGAGGTGCTCCGGGACGGCGCGTTCTGCGAGGCCACGATCGACAGGCCGAACCCGGAGGCGGTGCCCCCGCACACCGATCTGCGCCGCATGCTCGTCCCGCTGGGGCCGGTGGCGGTCTTCGCCGCGTCCAACTTCCCGTTCGCCTTTTCCGTGGCCGGCGGCGACACAGCGAGCTCCCTCGCCGCCGGCTGCCCGGTCGTCGTCAAGGCGCACCCCGGGCATCCGGGGCTGTCGGTGCGCACCGCGGAGATCCTGGCCGGCGCGCTGTCCGCCGCCGGCGCCCCCGAGGGCGTGCTGACCCTGGTGCACGGCGAGGCGGCGGGCCGGGCCCTGGTGGCGGATCCGGCGGTCACCGCCGTCGCGTTCACCGGCTCACCCGGCGGTGGCCGGGCCCTGTTCGACGTCGCGATGTCGCGTCCTGATCCGATCCCGTTCTACGGCGAGCTGGGCAGCATCAACCCGGTCGTCGTGACGGCCGCCGCGGGCGCGGCCCGGCCGGACGAGATCGCGGACGGTCTGGCGGGCAGCGCGATGCTCGGCAGCGGGCAGTTCTGCACCAAGCCCGGTCTGGTGTTCGTGCCCGAGGCGGCGGGCCTGCCCGCCCGGGTGGCGGAGCGGGTGGCCGCGGCGGAGGCCGGTCCGCTGCTCACGGCGCGGATCGAATCCGGATTCCGCGAGGGCCTGCGGCGGCTGCTGAAGGTCCCGGGAGTGCGCGCCCTGCTGGACGGGCCGGACCCGGACGGCGGCGGGCACCGGGTGGCCCCGCAGGTGGTGACGGCCGACGCGCGGACGTTCCTGGCCAACGCCGCCGTCCTGACCGAGGAGTGCTTCGGCCCGGTGACGGTGCTCGTCACCTACTCGGCCGAGGAGGAACTCGCGGCCGCGCTCGCCCCGGTCCCGGGTTCGCTGACGGGCACGGTGCACGCCGAGCCGGACGACCCCGCCGCCGCTTCCGTCGTGGCGGTTCTCGGAGCCAGGGTGGGACGCCTCATCCACAACGGCTGGCCCACCGGGGTGGCGGTGACCTGGTCGCAGCACCACGGCGGCCCCTGGCCCGCGACGACGGCGGTCCTGCACACGTCGGTGGGCGCCACGGCGATCCGGCGGTTCCTGCGCCCCATCACCTACCAGGACGTGCCCGAGCCGCTGCTACCCGCCGCACTCCGCGACCGCAACCCGCTGGGCATCCCGCGCCGCGTCGACGGTGTGCTCGCCCCGGGCCCGAATGGCGGCCGGGCGGGCTGATCCCGCCGTCCGGCGGTGTGACCGTGATCGTTGACTTCCAGGCCCGCATGACGTTACGTTTCTGAATCAGTAACATCGGTCTCGAGTCGGCGTCGTCCCTGGCGAAACGCACAGGCAGGAGAACGGTCATGTCGAACCTGGCCACCGTGCTCGACGTCTCCGCCGGGCGCTTCGGTGAACGGGAGTTCCTCGTCGCCGGAGCGCGCCGGCTGACGTTCGCGGAGGTCTCGCGGCGATCCGCGGCGATGGCGCGGCGCCTGGTGGACTCCGGGGTCGCGCCGGGCGACAAGGTCGCGCTGTCGTGCCCGAACGTCCCGGAGTTCACCATCGCGTACTGGGCGGTGCTGCGCGCGGGCGGGGTGGTGGTGCCGCTCAACGTGCTGCTGCGCGCCCGGGAGATCGCCTACCACCTCGACGACTCGGACGCGGTCGCCTACCTGGTGCACGAAGATCCCGCTGACCCCCGGCTCGCCGATACCGCGCGGGAGGGCTTCGCGAAGGCCGCGGAGTGCGACCGCTTCTGGACCATCGGGGTCGACGAGGCGGGGGAGACGACGTGGTGCGGCGAGCCGCTGGCCGGTCCCGCGTCGTTCGGCACTGTCGCGCGCGAGGACGGCGACACCGCCGTCATCCTCTACACCTCCGGGACCACCGGGCGCCCCAAGGGCGCCGAGCTCACCCATCGCAACCTGCTGCTCAACGCACGGGCCGCCGCCTCGGTGTACGAGCTCGACCCCGCCCGGCCGGACACCCACCTGCTGGTCGCCCCGCTGTTCCATTCGCTCGGGCAGACCTGCGTCCAGAACGCCTCGACGCTGTTCGGCTGCACCATCGTCATGGTGCCCAGGTTCGACGCAGTCGAGGCGCTGCGGCTCATGCTCGACGAGCACGTCACGATCTTCGCCGGGGTCCCGACGATGTTCTGGGCACTGCTGCAGGCCCTCGACGATCTGCCGGGCCGGGACAGCCTGTACGGGCGGCTTCGGGTCGCCGCCTCGGGCGGGTCGGCCCTGCCGGTCGAGCTGCACAAGGAGTTCGAAACCCGTTTCGGGACGTCGATCCTGGAGGGCTACGGCTTGTCCGAGACTTCCCCGATGGCCAGTCACACCCGGCTCGGCGAGCCGGTCCGGGCCGGGTCGATCGGACGCCCCGTCGACGGCGTCGAGATGAAGCTGATCGCGGAGGACTGGACGACGCTCCCCGACGACCCGGAGGTGGTCGGGGAGATCGCCATCCGCGGGCACAACGTCATGAAGGGCTACTACAAGCGGCCCGAGGCGACGGCCGATGCCGTTCGCGACGGCTGGTTCCGCACGGGAGACCTGGCACGCAAGGACTCCGACGGCTTCTACCACATCGTCGGGCGCTCCAAGGACCTCATCATCCGCGGCGGCTACAACGTCTACCCGCGCGAGATCGAGGAGGTCTTCATGGAGCACCCGGCCGTGTCGCTCGTCGCGGTGATCGGGGTCCCGCACCCCTCGCACGGCCAGGAGATCAAGGCCGTCGTCGTGCCCGCCGAGGGCCACGAGGCCCTCCGGCCCGAGGACCTGGTGGACTGGGGCCGGCGGCAGCTGGCGGCCTACAAATACCCGAGGATCGTCGAGCTGAGGGACGAGCTGCCGATGACGTCGACCGGCAAGATCCTCAAACGGGAGATTTCCTGAACGCCCCGGGGCGTCCGGAGAAGCGGATTGGCCCCGGCCGAGCTGCTCATCGAGCCGCGCCGGCACGGCGCAGGTGGGCCAGGAGCGCTTCGTTCACCGTGTCCGGGGCCTGCTGGTGCACCCAGTGCCCGGCTCCGTCCACGACGAGGGTGCGGAGATCCTCGAACGCCCGCGCGCCCGATTCGGGCCGCATGAAGGTGGTCACCGGGTCCGCGCTGCCCGTGAGGAACAGCGAGGGCTGCTGGATGACCCGTTCCGGTGCCGCCTTCGTTTCGCGCCAGTTGTCGTCGATGTTGCGGTAGTAGTTCAGCCCGCCCGCGAAGCCTGTCTCGCGGAAGCGCTCGACGAGCCGGCGGAACAGGTCCGGCGGCAGCCACTCGGGCGGGCGGACGGGCTCGTCGCCGTCGAGGAGGTCGTAGCGATCGCCGAAGATGACGGCGAGCGAGCGGCCGGCATCGCGCATCAGCAGTGCCTCCGCGCGCCCGGCTTCCTGGAACCGGAGCTGGTAGAACTGCTCGCCCCAGCGTGCGCGCAGGATCTGCGTCGGCGGGGCGGGTGCCGGCGGGGCGTACGGCACGCTGAGACCGGCCAGCGAGAGAACGGCGGCCGGGTGGTCGAGGCCGAGCTGCCAGACGCACGCGGCGCCCCAGTCGTGGCCGATGAAATGTGCCGCGTCGGCACCCTCGTGCTCGAGCAGGCCGATCAGGTCCAGCCCGACCGTGCGCAGGGCGTACGCCGATCGTTCGCCGGGGCGCGAGCTGCGGCCGTAGCCGCGCATGTCCGGAGCCAGCACCCGATAGCCGGCCTCGACCAGCGCGGGGATCTGCAGCCGCCAGGTGACGGCCAGGTCGGGAAATCCGTGCGCGAGCACGACGAGCGGCCCTTCGCCGGCCGCGGTCACGGCGAGCTCGACACCGTTCACTCGCCGCAGCTCGGACGATGTCCTCATGCCGCAGCCCGGTTGAGACGCACCAGCATCTTGCCGACGTTGGCGCCGGACAGCATCCCCAGCAGCGCCCCGACGGCGTTTTCGAGGCCGTCCACGACGGTGGTGGCCGGAACGAACGAGCCGTCCGCGAGCCAGCCCCGGGCGAGGGCGATCCATTCCGGCCAGCGCTCCAGGTGGTCCAGCACGATGAGGCCGCGCAAGGTCAGTCGCTTCTTCGTGATCAGCGCGAGGTTGGCTGGGCCGGGCACGGGTCCGGCGGCGTTCGCCTGGGAGACGGAGCCGCAGACCGCCACTCGTCCGCCGGTGCGCAGCGCGTCGAGGGCGGCTTCCAGCTGGTCCCCGCCGACGCTGTCCAGGTAGACGTCGATCCCGCCGGGGGCCGCGGCGCGCAGAGCGGGCCCGATCGGTCCCGACTTGTAGTCGACGGCCCGGTCGTAGCCGAGCTGTTCCACCAGCCGCCGTGCCTTTTCCGGTCCGCCTGCGGACCCGATCACCGCGGCGGCCCCGAGGTGACGGGCGACCCGGGCGGCCACCACGCCGACGGCGCCGGCGGCCGCCGAAACGAAGACGACGTCGCCGGGGTGCACGGGCGCGAACTCGCTCAGCGCCAGGTAGGCGGTGAGGCCGGGCATGCCGAGTGCGCCGAGGTAGTCCGAGCCGCGGACGCCCGTCGTGTCCAGGCGATGGGTTTCGTCCGCCCGGACCACGGCGTAGTCCCGCCAGCCGAAGTGGTGCCACACGACGTCTCCGTCGCGCAGCGTCCCGCTCCGCGACTTGACGACCGTGCCGACGGCCGCGCCTTCCAGGGGTGCGCCGAGGGCGAACGGCGGGAGGTAGGACGGCACGTCCCGCATGCGCCCGCGCATGGAGGGGTCGACGGACATCCAGTCGTTGCGCACCAGCACCTCTCCCGGCGCCGGCTCGGGCACGACGGTTTCCACCAAGGCGAAGTCCGACGGGGACGGCAGCCCGGCAGGGCGTGCCACCAGATGAACCTCGCGGCTGGTCGTGCTCATCGATCCTGTCCTCCGCTCACTTCCTCCGGTCGACGTTACACTTTCAGAAACGTAACACAGGCTTGCGGACATGTCGCTCGCGTGGTTAGCCTTCGTGATCTGTTACACATGCCACTACGTAACACCGCGAGGGAGGGGCAACGATGCCCATCACCGCCAACGGAATCCACTACGAAGTGCGCGGTGACGGGCCGCGGACGATCGTCCTCCTGCCGGGCTTCGGGTGTTCGATCGAGTGCTGGGCCGGGGTGGTTCCCCTGCTCGACGGGTACCGCGCCGTCCTGATGGATCTCCCGGGGCACGCGGGGTCGGCCGGTGCGCGGGCCGACGGCGACCTGCCGGGTCTCGCGGAGACCGTTGCCGAGGCCTGCCGGGAAATCAGGCTCACCGGCTTCGTCGTGGCCGGGCTGTCGCTGGGTGGCGCCATCGCTGTGCGCATCGCGCTGGACCATCCCGGCGAGGTCGAGGCGGTCGTGGGCGTGATGCCGTGGAACGCGGGCGGTACTTCCCCCGGTGACCCCGTCATCGAAGGCTTCCACAGCGCCTTCGGCGACCTGGACACGATCACCGCGGGCATCGCGAGTATCTCGCAGGATCCCGCGAAGACGGCGGATCTGGTGCGCACGATGCCCACGGTCACCGAGCGGATGTGGCGTGGCTGGCTCGGCGGCGGGGTCTTCACCAGCATGGCCGACGAGCTGCCCGGGTTGCGGGTCCCGCTGCTGTACCTGGTCGGCGGCAAGGACACCGTGGTCGACCTGGACAAGCAGATTTCGGACGTGCGGCGGGTCCCCGGCGGGCGCCTGGTGCTGCTCGCCGACGCCGGTCACCTCGCCTGCTACGAGACACCCGAAGCCGTGGCACGGGAAATGCGCCAGTTCCTCGACGCCCGCGCGGTCGCGGGCGTCTGACGATCAGGACAGCAGCCGCCGGATCGCCGCGCCGACCTTGGCGGCGTCCGGCTCGCCGCCGGTGATCATGTCGACGTAGCAGAACGACTCGGCGATGCGGACCACGAGGTAGGCGAGATCCTCGACCGGGAGCCCGCCGGGCGGATCAGGCAGCTCGTCGCGCAGCAGGTCGGCCACGTACCCGATGAAGTTGTGCTGGAGTTCGCTGCTGCGGGTGGTGAGGATCCGCAGCGCGATCTCACCTTCCTGCTGCAGGAACGTCTTCATGAACGGCGCATCCAGGACACTGGCGATGAACCCCTCGAGGGTCTGGGCCACGGCGTCGATCCCGGTCGCCCTGGACTGGAGCCTGCAGCGGTCGAGGGTGGGTTTCGCCAGGGACCAGTTCACCTCGCCCAGCAGGCGGTCCCGGCTCCCGACCCAGCGGTTCAGCGTCATCCGGCTCACGCCGAGCTCGTTGGCCAGTGCCTGCATTTCGATCCGCGTTCCGCTGCGGAACTGCCGTCGTGCCAGCCGGATCGCCGCTTCCCGCCCCTGGGAAGCCGGCGCCGCCTCGTCCGGGTGCGGCGGGGTTGCGGTCTGGCGTCGCGCGGCAGGCATGAACCGCAGCCTAGCCGGTGCGTGGGACACCAGGCGGCATCCTGGTCCGGCCGCCGAAGCGGCGCCGGTGCCGTCGGCCCGTGCGCTGAGGACGCGGGCCTTCCCGCCCCAACTCCCGGATCCAGGTCACAGTCAGCTGCCCGGCACCACACCAGACTCCTGCTCACGGAACTGGACCGGAACGGCGAGGGTGAGCGGAGATGGTGGTGTACGTACCCGACGGTGGACCAGGGGTGCCACAGCTGGACAGGGCCGAAGACCTGGGCGCGTTGTCGGTCCGTGCCGCGGCGGACTCGCCGCGGTGGGAGCTCCTGTCGCGGGCACTGGAAGCCGCCGGTGCGGGCGAGGTCGCCGGAGACCACGTCTGGCTCGACGTCAACTGGCTGCGCTCCGCCGCTGGTGATCGTGATCAGGACTGGCACGACGGGTTCACCCGCATGCTCGC
This sequence comes from Amycolatopsis sp. NPDC006125, assembly GCF_040614195.1. Lineage (NCBI taxonomy): Bacteria > Bacillati > Actinomycetota > Actinomycetes > Pseudonocardiales > Pseudonocardiaceae > Amycolatopsis > Amycolatopsis sp. NPDC006125. The sequence goes on along the minus strand of NZ_JBEXTZ010000039.1, from coordinate 45,776 downwards.
CCACGCCGCACGCCAGGGCTGGGTCAGCGCCGACGGTGGCCGGGTCCGGGCGCACGTCTCCTGGGGGCGGTGACCGTGCCGGGGAAGTTCGACGGCAGGACCGCGATCGTCACCGGTGCCAGCCGCGGCATCGGGTTCGCCATCGCCGAACGGCTGGTCGCCGAAGGAGCGCGGGTGGTGATCACCGCGCGCAAGAAGGAGGCGCTGGAGGAGGCCGTCGCTCGCCTCGGTGGCCCGGAGGTGGCGCTCGCCGTGGCGGGCAAGGCCGACGACACCGCGCACCAGGCGGAGGCGGCCGGTCAGGCCGTGGAACGGTTCGGCAGCCTCGACATGCTGGTGAACAACGCGGGCGTCAACCCGTGGTACGGGCCGATGGTCGAGCTCGACCTCGATGTGGCCCGCAAGATCGTCGAGGTCAACTGCATCGCGGCGTTGTCCTGGGTGCAGCACGCGCACCGCGCGTGGATGGGGGAGCACGGCGGGGCGGTCGTGAACGTCGCGTCCCATTCGGCCATTGCGCCCGCGCCGGGTGTCGGCTTCTACGGCGCCAGCAAGGCCATGCTCGTCGCGATGACCAGGCTGCTGGCCGTCGAGCTGGGCCCGCGCATCCGGGTGAACGCGGTCGCGCCCGCGGTGGTGAAGACCAAGTTCGCCGCGGCCCTGTACGAAGGCCGGGAGGAGCAGCTGGCCGCGGCCTACCCGCTCAAGCGCCTGGGCGAGCCGGACGACATCGGCGGGGCCGTCGCGTTCCTGCTGTCGGCGGACGCGTCGTTGCTGACCGGCCACCTGCTCGTCGTCGACGGCGGCGTGACCCTGGCCGGGGCGACCGCATGACGGTCGCGGGTCAGGGCGTCGTCGTCACCGGCGCCGCGGGCGGGATCGGCAAGGCGCTGGCCGCGCGGCTCGCCGCCGGGGGAGCGCGCGTCGTGGTGAACGACCTGGATCCCGTCGCGACGGAGGCGGCGGCCGCGGAGATCGGTGCGCTCGCCGTGCCCGGCGACGCCGCGTCCGTGGCCGGGGCCGTGGCCCTCGTCTCGGCTGCGCGCGGTCACCTCGGCCAGGTCGACGCCTGGTTCGCCAACGCCGGCGTCGTCCGCGGCTACGGCCTGGACGCCAGCGAGGCAGCCTGGGCGGCGAGCTGGGAGGTCAACACGATGGCGCACGTCCGCGCCGCCCGGCTGCTGGTGCCGGAGTGGCTGGAGCGTGGTCGCGGGCGGTTCGTGGTGACCGCGTCGGCGGCGGGGCTGCTGACCGCGCTCGGGACCGCGACCTACTCGGTGAGCAAACACGCTGTGGTCGCCTTCGCCGAGTGGCTGTCCGCGACCTACCGGCACCGCGGAATCGTGGTCCAGGCGATCTGTCCGCAGGGGGTGCGGACCGGCATGCTCGCGGCCAGCGGTCCCATGCGGTCGGTGCTGGCCGACGGCGCGGTGACCCCCGAGGACGTCGCCGAGGTGACGTGGCAGGCGCTGCACGACGACCGCTTCCTGATCCTCCCGCACCCCGAAGCGGGGGACCACTACCGAAACCGGGCCGCCGACACCGACCGCTGGCTCGGCGGGATGAACAAGCTGCAGCGGCACCTGGAACGGGCGGCCCCGTGACTCACCTTCCGGGCCTGGACCTGACCAGGCTGGCCCGCTGGCTCGCGGCTGAGCGGCCGGGGCAGGCCGGGCCCACGCTGTCGGCGCGCCTCCTCGCGGGCGGCCGGTCGAACCTGACGTACGAGGTCGGTGACGGCGAGCGCGCCTGGGTGCTGCGCAGGCCGCCGGTCGGACCCGTGCCCGCCACCGCTCACGACGTGGCGCGCGAATACCGGGTCATGGCCGCGCTGGCGGGCACCGCCGTGCCGGTGCCCGCGATGTACGCGCTGTGCACGGACGACTCGGTGATCGGGGCGCCCTTCTACCTCATGGAGAAGGTCGGCGGGACCCCGTTCCGGAGCGCGGCGGCGCTGGCGCGGCTCGGGCCGGACCGGGTCCGCCGGATCTCGCTTCGCCTCGTCGACACGCTGGTGGCACTGCACGACGTCGACCCGGCCGAGGTGGGGCTGGCGGACTTCGGTCGCGCCGACGGGTTCCTGGACCGGCAGGTGCGGCGCTGGAGCGCGCAGCTGGCGGCAGCCGGCAGCGGCGACCTGCGGTCCGCCGGGGAGCTGCGCTCCCGGCTGGCGTCGAACGTCCCGGCCCATTCCGGGGTCGGCATCGTGCACGGTGACTACCGCCTCGACAACGTGCTCGTCGACTCCGCCGACCGCCCGGCGGCCGTGATCGACTGGGAGATGGCCACGATCGGCGATCCGCTGACGGACCTCGCACTGCTGATCGCCTACCAGAAACTGAGCCGGCTCCCGGGCGGGGAGCTCGTCACCGACGCCGCCTCGGCGCCGGGACACCTCACCGAGGACGAAGTGCGAGAGCGGTACCGCTCGCGCAGTGGCCGCGACCCTGCGCACTTCGGCTTCCACCTCGGCCTCGCCTGCTACAAGCTGGCGGCGATCGTCGAGGGGATCCGCCACCGGCACCTGCACGGGCAGACCGTGGGCGCCGGGTTCGACGGGATCGGCGCGCTGACCGGGCCCCTGCTGGAGATCGGGCTGGCTGCCCTGAAGGAGGACGGCTGATGCACTTCGGCTACGACGATCGCACCGAGGACCTGCGCGGGCGGCTCCTGGAGTTCATGGAGACGCACGTTCACCCGGCGGAGCCGGTGTTCGAACGGCAACTGTCCGAGCTGGACGATCCGTGGGCGTGGGACTCCGCACCCGTGCTGTCCGAACTGCGGGCGGAGGCGCGCAACCGGGGGCTGTGGAACCTGTTCCTCCCCGGGGCGGACGGCGCCGGCCTCACCAACCAGCAGTACGCGCCGCTGGCCGAGATCACCGGCCGGAGCCCGCACCTGGCGCCCGCCGCGCTCAACTGCGCCGCACCGGACACCGGCAACATGGAACTGCTCTCGCAGTTCGGCACCGACGCGCAGAAACGCCAGTGGCTGGAACCGCTGTTGTCCGGGCGGATCCGGTCGTCGTTCGCGATGACCGAACCCGATGTCGCGTCCTCCGACGCCACCAACGTCGCCACCCGCATCGAGCGCGACGGCGACCACTACGTGATCAACGGGCGCAAGTGGTGGATCACCGGGGCGATGAACCCGAACGCCGCGATCTTCGTCGTCATGGGCAAGACCGATCCGCACGCCGAGCGGCACCGCCAGCAGTCCATGATCCTCGTCCCGCGGGACACCCCCGGCGTCCGCGTGACCCGGGCGATGCGCGTCCTTGGCTACGACGACCGCGAACACGGTGGGCACGCCGAACTGCGTTTCGACGACGTCCGGGTGCCCGCCGGAAACCTCATCGGTGGCGAAGGCGACGGCTTCGCGATCGCACAGGCCCGGCTCGGCCCTGGCCGCATCCACCACTGCATGCGGGCGATCGGGGTGGCCGAACGCGCGCTCGAGCTGATGTGCGCCCGCGCGGAGGAGCGGGTCGCGTTCGGCAAGCCGCTGTCCGGCCAGGGAGTCGTCCGCGACTGGATCGCCGAATCCCGCGTCCGGATCGAGCAGCTGCGCCTGCTCACCCTCAAGGCGGCCTGGCTGATGGACACGCGGGGCAACAAGGCCGCGCACACCGAGATCCAGGCGATCAAGATCGCGACCCCGGTGACCGTCCAGTGGGTGCTCGACAAGGCGATCCAGGTGCACGGCGGGGGTGGGTTGTCGCAGGACTTCCCGCTCGCCTACGGCTACGCCCTCGCCCGCATGCTCCGATTCGTCGACGGGCCGGACGAGGTCCACAAGGACGCCCTCGCCCGCCGCGAACTGCGCAAGGCCGCCTCGGCTCGGCGACCGGCACCCGCGGCGCAGCGGTAGGGAGCCCGGCCGAAGTCCCGGACCCAGGTCACAGTCTTCGCCGCCGCCGGGCGGCAAGCTTCAGCTACCAGGCCCCGCCGGGGGCATTGTTGGGAGGCATTGTGCAGACGCTCGATCTTGTCGGCGCCGAGGCCGGCGTCGAGTTCGGGGCCGGCGTGCACCTCGACGCTCGCCGCGCGGGCAACGGCAGCCGGGTCGCCCTGGTCCTGCCCGGCGCAGAGCGGGCCGAGGAGAACGCCGCGTTCGTGGCGGCGCTCGCGAAGGACTACTCCGTGGTCGCGCCGAGTCACCCGGGCTTCGGCCGTTCGCCCCGGCCGGACTGGTGCACGTCCGTCGACGACCTGGCCTACCTCTACCTCGACTGGCTGGACCGGTCCGGGCTGACCGACGTCACCGTCGTCGGCCTCCAGTTCGGCGGCTGGGTCGCCATGGAGATGGCGGTGCGGAGCTGCGCGCGGATCGGCCGTCTCGTGCTCGTCGACTCGGTGGGGGTCAAGCTCGGCGGACCGCTCGACCGCGAGATCGCCGACCTCTTCGCGATGCCGCGGACCGAGCTGGACAAGCGCCTCTACGCGGACACGAGCTTCGCGCTGGGCGACCTCGCGCACGCGCGGGACGAGGACGTCCTCGAGGTGGCGCGCAACGAAGAGGCTCTCGCGTTGTACGGCTGGGAGCCCTACCTGCACAACCCGCGGCTGCGCCACTGGCTGTGGCGCATCCGCGTGCCGTCCCTGGTGATCTGGGGCGGGCAGGACGGCATCGTCGCGCCCGGCTACGGCCGCGAGCTGGCCGCGCGGATCCCCGGCGCGCGTTTCGAGCGCCTCGACCGGGCCGGGCACCGCGCACAGGTGGAATGCCCGGCGGAGATCGCCGAGCTGATCTCCGCCTCCGCCGCCTGACCCCGACCAACCAGAAAGGGAGCGTTCCCGTGCAGTACTGGCATTTCAGCGAAGCGGCCTACCCGTACCTGCCGGACCCCGAGACCTACGAATCGGTGCGGGTCACCCTGCCCAACGGCGTCATCGACCCCGCTCGCGCCGCGGCGCTGTGGGACCGCTACATCCGCGAGTGGCAGGTCGCGGACGAATGCGGGCTGAACGTGATGGTCAACGAACACCACTCGACCGCGACCTGCATGAACTCCGCCGCTCCCGTGATCGCCGGAGCGCTCGCGCGGCTCACCACCAACGCGCGGATCCTGATCCTGGGCAACCCCGTCGCGAACCGCACCGACCCCGTGCGCATCGCCGAGGAAATGGCCCTGCTGGACCTGCTCAGCCACGGCCGTCTCGAGGCCGGATTCGTGCGGGGCGTGCAGTACGAGGTCGCCGCCACCAATTCCCGGCCGGTGCGGATGTCCGAGCGCATGTGGGAGGCGGTCGAGCTCATCACGCGAGCCTGGTCGGCGCACGACGGCCCGTTCAACTGGGAGGGCGAGTTCTTCCACCACCGCCAGGTCAACATCTGGCCGAGGCCCCACCAGCAGCCCGGCCCGCCCGTGTGGGTCACCGCGGTGAACCCGGCCAGCGTGCCGAGGATCGCCGACCACGGCTACCGGGTCGGCACCTTCCTGTCGGGGTTCGACGGGACCAGGGCGGTGTTCCAGGCCTACCGCGACCACTGCGCCGCGACGGGCAAGCCCGCGCCGGGCGACGAGATGTTCGGCTACGCGGCGCTGGTCTACACCGGACGGACCGACGAAGAGGGCTTCGAAGGGGCTCGCGAACTGCTCTGGTACCTGCACAGCAACAAGGTGGCCAAGCAGTTCGCCTACCCGCCGGGATACCTGCCCTACCACGTCCGGGCCGTGGGCCTGCGGGGACCGCTGACGTCGATGCCCGGCTCCCCGGCGTCCTCGCCGATCCCCGACGTGACCGCGATGTCGCTCGCCGAGCTCATCGAACGCGGAATCGTGTTCGCCGGCAGCGCCGCCACCGTCGCCGGGCAGATCGAGCGCTTCTACGAGCACGTCGGCGGGTTCGGGCACCTGCTGCTCATGGGCCAGGCCGGTCACCTCGGGCACGAGGACACGGTCCGGGGGATCGCCAACTTCGCCGAGGGTGTCGCGCCCTTGGTCGACCGCGTGACGGGCGGGCTCGCCGTTCAGTCGAAGTAGGGTAACTGCTGCCTATCGGAGGACAACGATGTCCCAACCATCCCCGCTGGATTCGGAAGACAGGGTTTCCCCGGGAACGGGAACGCCGCGGCGCAGCGCTGTGGCGCGCCGGTCGATCATCGCCGCCGGCTCGGGAAACGCTCTCGAGTTCTACGATTTCGCGATTTTCGCGTCGCTCACACCGGTCATCTCGAAGCTGTTCTTCCCCTCGGGTGAGCCGCTCGCCGCGATCCTGTCGACGTTGGCGTTGTTCGCGGTCGGCTTCGTCATGCGGCCGGTGGGCGCCGTCGTGTTCGGGCGGCTCGCGGACCGGCGCGGGCGCAAGGTGTCCCTGGCGATCGCGGTGCTGATCATGGGTGTGACCACCGTGCTCATCGGCGTCATGCCGACGTATCCGCAGGCGGGGATCGTCGCACCGGTGCTCCTGTGTGTCGCGCGGCTGCTCCAGGGGTTGTCCGTCGGCGGGGAGTTCGGGACGTCGGCCAGCTTCCTCGTCGAGCACGCGCCCCCGCACCGCCGTGGGCTGTACGGCTCCTTCGCCTTCTTCTCCTCGACGCTCGGCAGCGTGCTCGGCGCCGTCGTGGTCCTGATCATGACGGTGTCGCTGTCCCCGGGCGACCTCGACAGCTGGGGCTGGCGGATCCCGTTCCTGCTCGGGTTCCCGCTGCTGGTCATCGGCCTCTACCTGCGCTACCGCATCGCGGAGTCGCCGGAGTTCGAGGAGCTCAAGGCAGGCAACGCCCAGGAGCGCAGCCCGCTGCGCACGTTGTTCACCCAGCACTGGCGGGCGTTCCTGATCGTGATCGGGATCTGCGTCGGCTTCAACATCGCCTCGTCCACAGTCCAGGTGTTCGCGCTCACCTACATCCGCAGCGTCGTGGGACTGTCCGCGGTGCAGGCGCTGAGCACGGTCATCATCGCCACCACGGCCGGGATCTTCCTGGTGGTCGCGTTCGGGCGCCTCTCGGACACCTACGGCAGGAAGCCGGTCCTGGTCTTCGCGTGCGTCCTGGCGGTGGTCCTGCCCTACCCGAGTCTGCTCATCATCGGCCTGACCGGGTTCGGCCCGGCGCTGCTGGGACAGCTCGTCCTGTGGATCCCGGTCGCCGCGTTCGGTGGCGCCATCCCGGCGCTGTTCGCGGAGCTGTTCCCGACGAAGGTCAGGGCGTCCGGGTTCGGGATCGCCTACGGATTCGGTTCGGCGATCTTCGCCGGCACCGCGCCGTTCGTGGCGACCCTGCTGATCGAGCTTTCCGGGAACAAGACGTCGCCGGCCTGGTACATGGTCGCGGCAGGCGTCATCACCTTGGTCGTCGTGATCGCGTCGGTGGATCGCCGGGCGCACGGGAGGAGTTGAAGCATGGGGTCTGCCGCGGGGCGGCTGACGGGCAAGTCAGCGCTGGTGACGGGTGCGGGTTCGGGTATCGGAGCGGCGACGGCCGAGGTGTTCGCCCGCGAAGGCGCGAAGGTCCTCGTCGTGGACGTGGACAAGTCCAAGGCGTCGGCGACGGTGGACCGGATCCGGGAGGACGGTGGTGTCGCCGAGCCGTTCGCCGCGGACGTCTCGGACGAGGTTCAGGTCGCCGGCGCCGTCGAGTTCGCGGTCGAGCGCTTCGGCGGGGTGGACGTGCTCCAGAACTACGCCTCCGAGCGTAGTCTGGTGGCCGAGGACGTCTTCGTCGCCGAGGCAGACCTGTCGGTGTGGCTGGGGCAGCTGCGCGTGGACCTGCTGGGCTGCGTCCTGACCGCGAAACACGTCCTGCCGCACATGGTCCGCGCGGGAGGGGGCAGCATCACCAACGCTTCTTCCCTGGCCGCCTGGCTTTCCCTCGAAGGCCGCCCGGCCTACGCGACCGCGAAGGCCGGGGTGATCGGGTTGTCGAAGTCGCTGGCCGTCGAGTACGGCAAGCAGGGGATCCGGTGCAACGTCCTCGCGCCGGGCCACATCGTCTCGCCCGCGACCGAGAAGATGTTCTCCGCGGCGCAGACCGAGGTGCTGCTGGATCACGTCGCGACGCCGCGGCTGGGCAGGCCGGACGACGTCGCGATGGCCGCCCTGTTCCTGGCCTCGCCCGAGTCGTCGTTCATCAACGGGCAGGTGCTGGTCGTGGACGGCGGCATGTCCGCCTACGCGCCCATGGTCCCGTCGTTCCGGCGCCTGGCCGGACAGTGAAGGAGCCGGCATGCGTTTCCTGGTGACGGGCGGGCTGGGCGTCAACGGCGCCTGGGTGGTGCGGGAGCTGCTGGGCCGCGGCCACGAGGTGGCCGTGTTCGAAAGCCGGGACGACACGTCGCTGATCGAGGACGTGGCGGACCGGGTCGAGCTCGTCGTCGGCGACATCCGCGACGCGGACGGTTTCACCGACGCCGCCCTGCGCCTGCGGCCGGACTGCGTCATCCATCTCGCGGCTTTCGTCGACTGCGAACGGGATCCGCGCACCGCGATCGCGGTGAACGTCGGCGGCACCGCCGCGGTGTGCGCCGCCGCGGTGGCGGCGGGTGCGCGGCGGGTCGTCTACACCAGCTCGAAGGCGGTGTACGCGCCGGCGACGGGCAAGCGCGGGTTTCCCACCTACGAGGCCGTGCGCGAAGACGACGAGCTGCGGCCGACCGGCATGTACGGCATCACCAAGGCGGCCGCGGAGAACGTGGTGGCGTGGTACGGGCGCAACTCCGAAGTGGAGTGCGTCAGCCTGCGGTTCGCCACGATCTTCGGCCCGGGCAGGCTGCAGCGGCACGCCGGCCCGATCAACACCTACAGCTCGATGGTCGAGCTGCCGGCCTCGGGCCGCGGTTTCACGATCGAGCAGGGCGGGGACGAGCGGGACGACATCATCTACGTCCTCGACGTCGCCGACGCCATCGCGTGTGTCGCGCTGGCTCCCGGGCCGCTGCGCCACCAGGCCTACAACGTGGCCGCGGGGCACCCGGTGTCGATGCACGACTTCGCGGACGCGATCCGCCGGGTCATTCCCGGTGCGGCGCTCGACGTGGGGCCCGGGCTGAACCCGATGCAGATGGCCGACAGCTACTACATGGCGCTGGATGGAACCCGGATGGAAGAGGAGTTTGGATGGCGTCCCCGCTACGACCCGGACCGCGCGATCCGGCACTACCACGAGCTCGTTCGAACCCGGCTCGCGTGAACAGGCAGGTGGTGCGGGCATGAGAGCAGCGGTCTACCGTCGTCCCGGTCCCGCGGCGGAGGTGCTCGAAGTCGTCGAGCTCGAGGTGCCTGAGCCCGGTCCGGGCCAGGTCCGGGTCCGGATCGCCACCTCGGGTGTCAACCCCACCGACTGGAAGACCCGGGCGGGATTCGCCGGGCGCACGCCCGACTGGTTCCAGGTGCCCCACCACGATGGCGCCGGTGTGGTCGACGCGGTCGGCGACGGCGTCACCGGCCTTCAAGTGGGGCAACGGGTTTGGCTGTACCTGGCGGCGTTCCACAACCGCTACGGGACGGCGGCCGAGTTCGCGGTCGTCCCCGCGGAGCGGGCGGTGCCGTTGCCCGACGGCGCATCCGACGACCTCGGGGCGTGCCTCGGGGTTCCGGCGCTGACCGCCGCGCACTGCCTGGGCGGGAATCCCGCGGCGCTGGCGGGGCGGACGGTCCTCGTCGCCGGGGGAGCGGGCGCGGTGGGGCATTTCGCCATCGAGCTGGCCAAGCACGCGGGCGCGCGGGTGGTGGCCACGGTGAGCTCCGACGAGAAGCGCGCATTGGCGGAGAAGGCCGGAGCCGACTTCGTCGTCCGCTACACCGACGCGGACGCGGCCCGGCGCATCCGCGACTTCGCCGGGCCCGTCGACCGGGTCGTCGAGGTCGCGCTCGGGGCGAACCTGGACCTCGACGTGGCCGTGCTCGGCGCGCCCGGCACCATCGCCGTCTACGCCGCGGAGGGGGAGCTGTCCCTGCCCGTGGGCGAGTTCATGAAGGCGAACACGACGCTGGAGTTCGTGCTGCTCTACGGGGTGTCCCCGGAGCGGCTGGCGGCCGCGATCCGGTGGACTTCCGAAGCACTCGCGCACGGCGCGCTGTCCGCTCTGCCGGTGCTGCCGCACGGCCTGGACGAGGTGGTGCGGGCGCACGAGGTGGCCGAGCAGGCGCCGACGGGGAAAGTCGTCCTGCGCGTGGGCGAGCACTGAAAGGGGAGCACACGGATGGACACCGGGATCACCCAGCTGACGCCGCTGTCGTTCCTGCGGCGTTCGGCGAACGTGCACGCCGGCAAGGTCGCCGTCGTGCACGGCGACGAGGCCTGGACCTACCGGGAGTTCGCCGCGCGCGTGGAGCAGCGGGCGCGGATGCTGCGCGCCGCCGGAGTGCGGCCGGGCGACCGCGTCGCCTACCTCATGCCCAACGTGCCGGAGATGCTGGCCGCCCACTTCGCCGTGCCGCTGGCCGGTGCGGTGCTGGTCGCGATCAACACCCGGCTGGCGCCTGAGGAGGTCCGCTACATCCTCGATCACTCGGGCGCGACCGTGCTCGTCGTCGACGCCGAGTACGCCGCCACGATCGCGCCGATCGCCGGGTCGCTGGACACGGTGCGGACGATCGCCGTGGCGGCCGACCCGCTCGGTCCCGAGGCGACCGTCGAGGTCCCCGGCGCGGTCGCGTTCGCCGACCTCCTCGCCGCCGCGGACGAGGAGGACGAGCTGGTGTGGGCGGTCGACGACGAGCGATCGCCCATTTCGATCAACTACACCTCGGGCACGACGGGACGGCCCAAGGGCGTGGTCTACACCCACCGCGGCGCGTACCTGAACTCCTTCGGCGAGATCTTCCACTCCGGACACGACGCGGACAGCGTCTACCTGTGGACGCTGCCGATGTTCCACTGCAACGGCTGGTGCACGACGTGGGCGCTGGTCGCGGCGGGCGGGACCCAGATCTGCCTGCGTGAGGTGCGCGGGGACCGGGTGTGGGAGCTCATCGACCGCCACCGGGTCACCCACCTCAACGGGGCGCCCACGGTCGTCACCACGATCATGCGGGCCGAGCCGGCCCACCAGCTCGACCACCGGCTCGTCGTCACCACCGCGGGAGCGCCGCCGAGCCCCACCACGATCCTGCAGATGGAGCGGATGGGCTTCCGGATCGTGCACGTGTACGGCCTGACCGAAACCTACGGCCCGTACGCGGTGAACGAGTACCAGCGGGCGTGGGACGACCTGGCGCCGGAGGAGCGCGCGAAGCTGCGGGCCAGGCAGGGGGTGGGGATGCTGCAGGCGGACGAGGTCCGGGTGGTGGATGGGAACTTGCGCGACGTTCCCCGGGACGGGCGGACCATGGGTGAGATCGTCATGCGCGGCAACAACGTGATGCAGGGCTACTTCAACGATCCCGAGGGCACGGAACGGGCGTTCGCCGGTGGCTGGTTCCACTCCGGGGACCTCGGGGTGATGCATCCGGACGGCTACGTGGAGCTTCGGGACCGGGCCAAGGACGTGATCATCTCCGGCGGCGAGAACATCTCGACCATCGAGGTCGAGCACGCCACCGCCGCGCACCCCGACGTCCTCGAGGTCGCCGTGATCGGTGTGCCGGACCCGCGGTGGGGTGAGCGGCCCAAGGCCTTCGTGGTGCCGCGGCCGGGGAGGAACCTTCGGAGAGCGAGCTGATCGCGCACGTGCGGTCGCTCATCGCCCGCTACAAGGCGCCGCGCGAGGTCGAGATCGTCGCCGAACTGCCCAAGACCTCCACCGGGAAGGTGCGGAAGTACGAACTGCGCGAACAGGAATGGTCGGGGGAGGCCCTGCGCGTCCGCGGCTGACCGGAGTGACTGGAAGGAACCGATGAAGGTAGGAAACGTCGACATCGTCCCGATCCTCGACGGCACCGCGAGGTTGCCGATCGGGAACACCGTGACCCACCGGCGGGACGCGCGGTGGGACTGTGCGCACCAGCCGCTGGACGAGCACGGCCGGATCCACATGGACATCGGGGCGTTCCTCGTGCGGCTGGGGGACCGGACGATCCTGGTCGACGCCGGAGCGGGTGACGACTTCGTGCACGAGGGGTTCGTGACAGGCTGGCTGCCGGCGAACCTGCGCCGGGCCGGGGTCGCGCCCGAGGACGTCACCGACGTGGTCTTCACGCATCTGCACCCGGATCACGTCGGCTGGGCGACGGTCCGCGGCGAGGTGACGTTCCCGCGCGCGACGTTCCGGGTGCACGAGGCGGACTGGGCGTACTTCATGACCGGCTCCACGGCCGATCCCGTCCTGCAGGAAACCCTGGCCCCGATCGAGGGGCGGCTGGAGACGTTCGACGAGGAGACCGAGCTGGTGCCCGGTCTCCTCGCGCGGCCCGCGCCGGGGCACACCCCGGGCTCGACCGTGTTCGTGGTCAGCGACTCCGGCGAGCGCGCGCTCCTGCTCGGCGACGTGGTGCACACGGTCGGGGAGCTCACCGACCCGGAATGGGAAGGGATGTTCGACGTGGACCGGGCCGCGGCCAACGCCATCCGCGAACGCATCGCCGACGAGCTGGCCGCTACGGGCGACCCGTTCGCCCCCGCGCACTTCCCCGAGCTGTCCTTCGGCCGCCTGATCACGGCCGACGGACTGCGCCGGTTCTCCTGGGCGTAGTGCTGGTTGTGCCGCCCACGGTCATGGGCGGCACAACCAGCCAGCAGCTCCGCCGTGATCTCGCTTCAGTAGTGCACCGCTCCGCGGTTGCCGCCCGCCACGGACACCGCGTCTCCCGTCACGGCGGCCGCCCGGGGCGAGCACAGGAACACGACCACGTCCGCGACCTCCTCCGCGGTGACGAGACGCCGGAGGCTCGTCGTCGCGGCCAGCTGGGCGCGGACCTGCTCCTCGGTGAGCCCGCCGGCCGCCGCCCGGTCCGCGACGAGCCGTGGGGTGCGTTCGGTCTCCACGAGACCCGGGTGCACGACCGTGACCCCGACACCGTGCGGGCCGAGTTCGTCGGCGAGGTTCGCGGTGAGGGCGGCGACCGCCACGTTGCGGATCGTCCCGGAGACGGAGCCGGTGCGGCGGGCGTTGAGACCGGAGATGTTCACGATCCGTCCCTGCCCCTGCCGGATCATGTGCGGCGCGAGGGCGCGGGCGCACCGGAGGTAACCGAGGACCTTGGTGTCGAAGTCCGCCAGCACCTCGCCGTCGGTGAGATCGGCCAGCGGTGGGGGAGCGGAGGCGAAGGACGGCTGGGCGGCGGCGTTCACCAGCACGTCGACACCGCCCCAGGCGGTCACGACCTGCTCGGCCATGGCCCGGACCGAGGAGTCGTCGGTGGTGTCCGCCGGGACGGCGAGGACCTCCGCTGCCGTGGCGCCGGAGCGGAGGCCGTCCGCGGCGGCGCCGAGCCGCCGCGCGTCCCTGGCGACGAGCGCCACCCGGGCGCCCTCGGCGAGGAGCCCGCGCGCGATGGCCAGCCCGAGCCCACGGGATCCTCCCGTGACGACCGCCCGGGCACCCTTCAACTGCAGATCCATGGTGACCTTTCCTACCGGGACCGCGTGGCGGTCCTGATGGACATCGCCGTCGAGACGATGTCTTCGACGTCCGCGCCGCGCAGCCAGGCCACGATCTCCCCGACCGCGGCCGCCGCGTCCTGCGCGCACTTGTCGACCAGGCCATGAGCGGCGGCCTGCTCAGCGTTCCAGCGTTCCCCGCCGTACAGCAGCAGCCCCGCCGGGCCGGTGCCCACCGCCTGCACCAGCCGGCGCACGAAAACCGGCTCGTAGGTCAGCCCGTGACCGAGCGCCGGTATCCGGAAGTTTGCCGCCGGCGAACAGATCCGGACGTCGCAGGCGAGCGCGAGGCTGCAACCCGCGCCGAAACACGTCCCGTCGATCTCCGCGATCTTGGGCGGTGCGAGCTGCGTCAGCGCCAGGACAGCGGTCTCGGCCAGGTGCCGGTAGGCGGCGACGTGGTCCGGATCGGACGAACTCAACTCCGCGAGGTCCCCGCCCGCGGAGAAACTCCCGCCGGAGCCCCGCAGCACGACGGTCGCGATTCCCGGTGTCTCGTCGATCCTCCTGACATGCCGGACCAGCTCCTGCCACATGTCGCCGGACATCGCGTTCCGCTTCTCGGGCCTGCTGATCGTGAGCCGGGCGACCCGGTCTGCGATGTCCAGTTGCATCGAACCGCTCATCCTCAGCCGGCCTTCGCGTCCGGGGCCGGAGCCGCGGCGACCACGCCGTTTCGCACCAGGGCCCGGACCTCGTGGTCATCGATTCCCAGCTCGGTCAGCAGGTCGACCGTGTCCTGCCCGATCCCGGGCGCCTTCCGGCGCGCGCGGGGCGCGCCGTCGGCGATGAGCGGCGTGTTCACCACGCGGCGGTGCCCGAACCGCTCGACGTCGCCCGGGAACATCTCGCGGGCCGCGTACTGGGCGTCGTCCAGCATCTCGGGGACGGTGTGGACGGGCCCGCACGGCACGCCCGCTTCACGGAGCCGCTCGATCCAGTGATCCCTCGGCGCCGTCCGGAACCGGGCCTGGAGCAGCCCGGCGAGCTGCTCGCGGTGGACGAAGCGGCTGTACTCGCCGCGGAAGCGCTCGTCGCCGGAGAGGTCGAGGTCGAGCACCGCGCAGAAGTCACGCCACGAGCGCTCGGTCACGCCGATCACGAGCACCGCGTCGTCGCCGCAGGTGAACGCCTCGTACGGCGCGGTGAGCCGGTGCGCGGTGCCCAGCGGACCCGGCGGCTCGCCCGTCCCGGCGTAATCGGCGACCTCCCACAACGACCATCCGGCGATCGTGTCCGCGAGGGACACGTCGATGTGGGAGCCGCCGAGCCCCGCCCGGACGCGGTGCAGCGCCGCCAGCACGCCGATGGCGCCCCACATCCCGGTGCCCAGGTCCCCGATGGGGTAGCCCGCCTTCGCCAGCTCCCCGCTCGTGCTTCCGGTCACGCTGAGCAGCCCGCCGTAGGCCTGGGCGACCAGGTCGATGCCTTTCGCGCTCCGCATCGGCCCGTACTGGCCGAAGCCGGAGATCGAGCAGTACACGAGGTCCGGGCAGTCGTCCTTCAGGTCCTCGTAGGACAGTCCCTGCCGCGCGAGCGCGCCGACCCGGAAGTTCTCCACCAGCACGTCCGACCGGCGAGCCAGAGCCCTGACCAGGTTCTGCCCGCGCTCGGTCTTGATGTCGACCGCGAAGCTCCGCTTGTTGCGGTGGATCAGGTCGAACGGCAGCGGGCGCTGTTCCGGCCCGACCAGACGCCGCCGGAGCGAGTCCCCGTCGACGGGTTCGACCTTGATGACCTCGGCGCCGAGGTCGGACAGGATGGTGGTGCAGTACGGCCCGGCCAGTGCGCCGGTGATGTCCAGGACCCGCACGCCGCTGAGGAAGTGCTGCTCCGTCGTCACGCTCGCCTCAGACATGTGCCCGGTTCCCCTCGTCGTCTCGCGGTGTGGCCGGTCGTCCCGGCCGCTCCAGGACCTTGCGCAGCACCGCTACCTCCTCGGACAGCTCCCGCCGGCTCACCGCCGCTTCCCGTACCGAGCCGGAGCCGTGGTAGGTGCCGGGGAACAGGTGCAGTTCGACGGGCACCCCGGCCGCCAGCAGTGATCGCGCGAAGTCGATTCCTTCGTCGCGCAGCGGATCGAACTCGGCGACGGAGACGTACGCCGGGGGCAGGTTCGTCAGGTCGGTGGCGCGGGCGGGCGCGGCGTAGGGCGACACCGCGCCGGCTGCCCCGCCGAGGTAGGCGGACCAGCTGATCTCGGCGTCCCGGCGGGTGAGCGCGGGCGTGTCGGTGAACCGCCTGCTGCTCGCCGTCCGGAGCCGGTCGTCCAGCGCCGGCGATTTGAGGAACTGGAAGCGGACCGGGGGCCCGTTCCGGTCGCGGGCCAGCAGGGCGGCCGCGGCCGCGAGCGCGCCGCCCGCGCTCACCCCGTGCAGGACGATCAGGGAGGGGTCGATCCCGAGCTCGCCGGCGTGTTCGCGCAACCAGAGAAGTCCGCTGTAGACATCGTCCAACGGTGTCGGGAAGGGCCACTCCGGAGCCAGCCGGTAGTCCACGGCGACGACGACCGCGCCGGTTTCCCGCGCGATCTCGGCGTTGCGGAGGTGACTCATGTCCAGATCGCCCAGGATGAATCCACCGCCATGGACGTGGTAGATCGCACCGCTGTTCGTCCGGCGGGACGGCCGGTACGCGCGGAGTGCGATGACGTGCCCGTCCGCGGCGGCGCACGAGTAATCATGAACACTCACACCTTCGACCGGGCCGGACCTGGTGTACCGGCTCGACGCGATCCGGCGGGCTTCCGCGACGTCGGTTCGGTCGACCGTGGGCAGGGCGGCGATCGACGGCACCAGCTCCTCGTCCATCCGGTACTGGCTCAACTGTCCCTCACTTCGGGCAGGCGACGGCCCCGCAGGTCCGTCGACGCGAACGACCTCAGCAGCGCCGGGTCCTCGATCCAGATCTGCCGCCGGTAACGGCGGATCGCCCCGATGTCGTCCAGCTTCTTGAGCGCGCGGGCGACGACCTCGCGCACCGACCCGATGGTGTGCGCGAGATCGGTCTGGTCCGTCTGCACCAGCAGCCCGTTCACGGTGGGGGTGGCCATCTCGAGCAGGTGCCGGCTCAGCCGCTGCTGGACGGAGTTGAACAGGTTGTCCTCGAGGTAGGCCACGGTTTCGTAGGTGGACTCCGCCAGGTACACGGCGACCTGGTACGCGAGTTCCGCCCGGGTCCGCATGAGGCGGCGGAAGGTGTTCGGGTTCAGCACCGAGACCTCGCACATCGTCACCGCTTCCAGCGACGACGGTGCACCGTCGGTCAACATCGCGGGCAGGGCGGTGAAGTGCCCGGCCGTCGCGTACCGCGTGG
The DNA here is from genome assembly GCF_040614195.1 of Amycolatopsis sp. NPDC006125. Lineage (NCBI taxonomy): Bacteria > Bacillati > Actinomycetota > Actinomycetes > Pseudonocardiales > Pseudonocardiaceae > Amycolatopsis > Amycolatopsis sp. NPDC006125. The sequence continues at coordinate 28,979 of NZ_JBEXTZ010000039.1, read as the reverse complement.
TGACCTCCCGCCCGTCCCAGGACGTCACCTTCGCGCGAATCCGTCCCTTGTGGACGAGCGTCACCCGGTAGTCGGAGTTCCCGCGGCAGATGACGGTGCCCGCGGAGTAGGTCACCACCCGGCTGTCCGCGAGGAGCGCGTCGCGGATCTCCGGATCCTGTCCGGACAGAAAGCTCTTCGACCACGCCTGGAGCGCCGCGGCCGGGATCTGTGCGCGGTTCATTCCACCGCCGCCGGTTCCCCGGAATCGAGCTGGTCGAGTCCGAACTGGGAGGTGAAGCGCGAGCGCGGGTCCCGTTCCGGCCAGCTGCCCGATTCGACCGACTGGAAGAAGCCGCGGGCGATGTCGTTGAACCGCTGCGGATTCTCCAGGTTGGGGACGTGCCCGCTGTTGGGCAGGACCAGCATGCCGCACGCGGGCGCGGTCCGCTTCAGCATCAAGCCCGTGGACAAGCACGCCTCGTCCTCGTCACCGTTGACGACCAGGAGGGGGACCGGGAAACTCCGGAACTCGCCGGCCAGGTCGTGCAGGGACGGCCGGCGGCCCTGGATCTCGAGGACGGTGAGCGCCAGCCCCTCCGCGGAGTGTTCCGCGAACTGTTCGACGAACTCGTGCCACGCGGGCTCGTTGTGGTGCTTGAGCTGCACCCGGCTGGGGCCTTCGGCGAACTTGCGTCCGACGAACCCGGCTCCCCGCGACCGGAGCTGCTCCGCGACGATCCTGGTCTCCGCCAGGTAGCCCGCCCGGGTGGCCGGGTCGGAACCGGACCCGACGCTGACCGCCATGACCGAGCGCACCCGGCCGGGGTGGCGCAGCCCGAGCTGGACGGCGGTGTAGCCGCCCATCGACAGTCCGACCACGTGGGCGGCGTCGACCTCCAGCGCGTCGAGCACCGTCAGCGCGTCGTCGACGGCCCGCTGCCACGAGTAGGCCGACGGGCTTGCCGGAACGTCGGAGGGCGGGTAGCCGCGCGCCGCGTAGGTGATGCACCGGTGGTCGTCCTGGAGACCGGCCACCTGCCGCGACCAGCTCCGGTGGTCGCCGGCGTACTCGTGGAGGAAGAGCACCGGAACGCCGTTGCCGGTGTCGGTCACGTGCAGCCGGACACCGTCATCGGTTTCCACGGAACGGCCCGTGTTCATGGCTTCTCCTGTGTCGTTGCATCCACGTCGATGCCCTCCTGCCGGGTTTCGGTCCGCGACCTGGACGATCCTTTCCAGGAAGGACGATCGTGTCTGTGACTTGCGTCCGTCAACCGCGGGTCCGGTGCCCGGACGTGGGTCACAGACAGGGCCGGGTGGTGCGGAGAGCATGCTGTGATCCGGCTCGAGGAGTTGACGTGAGAACACTCTTCCTTCCCCCGTTGTCCGTGGATCAGGCTGAGCGCAGGCGCGCGCTGCGAAACGCGTTCGCCCGGTTCCCGAGCGGGGTCACCGCATTGTGCGCCCTCGGGCCCGAGGGGCCCGTGGGCATGGCCGCCAGCTCGTTCACCTCGGTGTCGCTGGAACCCGCACTGGTGTCGGTCTGCGTCGGACGCGGCTCCACCACGTGGCCGCGGCTGGCCGCCGCCGGACGGGTCGGCATCAGCGTGCTCGGTGGCGAGCACGCCGAGCTCAGCGCAGCCCTCGCCGCCCGCGGTGTTGACCGTTTCGCCGACGCGACCTGGGAGGCGTCGCCCGAGGGAGCGGTGTTCCTGGCCGGTGCCCCGCTGTGGCTGGACTGCCGGGTCCACCGGACCGTGCCCGCCGGGGACCACGACATCGTCCTGTTCGAGGTGCTGGGCGCGCGCACCGACGACAGGTTCGGCCCGCTGATCTTCCACCTGAGCGCGGTGCGCGCGCTGGAGGCCCGATGAGCACCGGCCTCGCCGCCGTGCGCGCGCTGGCGCTCGGCCGCCCGATCGTGGTGGTCACCGCCGGCGGTCCCGGTCCGTGCGCCGAGCTGGTGCTCGCTGCCGAGCGGGCCACCGCGCACGCCGTGGCCTTCCTCGTGCGTCACGGCGCGGGTTTCCTCCGCGTGGCGCTGAGCGACGACGACGCCGACCGGCTCGACCTGCCCGTGATGTACCCGCCCGGCAGCCGGGGCGCCCCGGAACGCGACTGCGTCGCCGTGGACGCCGCTCACGGGACGACGACGGGTATCTCTGCGGCCGACCGGGCCCGCACGATCAGCCTGCTGGCCGCGCCCGCGAGCACGCCCCGCGACTTCACCCGCCCGGGGCACGTCATCCCCGTGCGGGCGGCGGCGGACGCGACGGGTGGCACGCTCCCCGCGGCCCTCGCGCTGGCCTCGCGAGCCGGACTGCGCCCTGTCGTCGCGAGCTGCGCGCTCGTCAGCTCCAGTGATCCCGTCCTGCTCGCGGGTCCCCGGGAAGCCCGCGAGTTCGCCGCCCGCACCGGTCTGGCCGTCGTCCACGCTGCCGGCCCGCGTCGAGGCGTGGACGTGCTGGCTGCCGCGTCGCTGCGGATGTGACCAGCGCACCGACGTTCTGGACCACCTCCGCCGGGTGGCGATCCGCCTGCCGGCTCAGCCGCCGGTGAGCAGCGCCGGGCGGCGCGCCGCCGGGGCGGGGGCCGCCGGGTGGAGGAAGGCGCGCCTGGCGGCGGCGAAACCGTGCCGGTCCTCGAAGATGTCGTGGCTCATCTCCGCGAGTTCCCGCACCCGGTAGGTCTCCAGTGGCCGGCGGTGCTCGTCGGCCTCCCGGTCGGCGCGCTTGCGCTGCAGGAGCGCATCCGGCCCGGCGGCCAGTTCGGCGGCCCGCTCCAGCACCGCGCCGGGGAAGCGTTGCCGGTCGGTCGGCAGGACCTCGTCGACCATGCCGAGTGCCGCCGCCTCGCCCGCGCTGACCGGCTTGCACCGGCTGGTCAGCAGCCGCGACTGCGCCTCGCCGACCCGGCGCGGCAGCACGTACGTCCAGTACTCCGAGCCGTAGAGGCCCATGGTCGCGTAGTGCGGGTTGAGCACGATCCCGTCCCTGGCGAGGACGACGTCGGCGCCGAGCGCGAGCATCACGCCACCCGCGCCGGCGCCACCCGCGAGCGCGGACACCACGACCTGCCCGGTGCAGGTGATGATCTCCCGGCACAGGTCGTTGATCGCGGTGATGTTGCGCCACGCTTCCGCCGCCGGGTTCGGGTGCGCCTCGATCACCCCGAGGTGGATGCCGTTGGCGAAGACCTCGCCGCCCGCCAGCACCAGGACCCGGGTGTCCTGGGCGGCCGCGTACCGCGCGGCCGCGGTGAGGCGGCGGCACTGCGCGGTGGACATCGCGCCGTTGTAGAAGTCGAACCGCAGCAGGCCGACGTCGTCCTGCCGCCGGTAGGCGATTTCCCGCGGGCCTGACGGCTGGTCGGTCTCCAATGGCTCCAGCACCTCGGGCACACCCGCGAGAGCGCGCCCGAGGACCTGCGTGGCGGGCAGCTTCACCGACGGGCCGGGGGACAGGCGCCGGGCGTGACCGACCCACACGGCGCCATCGCCGGTGCGGACGAGCACCGCCCCGTGGCGCCGCGCCGCGATCGTCCCCGGCTCGCCGGGCGTGACCGTGCCGGGATGGGCGTCGAACACCGCGACCGGCACACCGGCCAGCGTCGTGTGCACGCCGGGGCGGCCGTCCGCGGCACGGATGCGGCGCAGGATGTGCCCGGTCTCGTCCTCCCAGGAGAAGCAGCGGTCCGGTCGACGCACGGGCGGCCGCGACCTTCCGACCACGCCGGCCCGGTCCTGGTCCCGCGGCGCGAACCCCGGGTCGCCTGCCTTGGTCACCACCTCGGCGATCAAGTCCACCGCGGCGTCGGCGACCTCGCCGTTGTAAAGGGTGCTCTTTCGCGGCGGCTCGGCGGGCATCGCGAACGTCCGCGACGCCCAGACCGGGCCGGCGTCCAGGTCCCCGGTCGCCTGCAGGGCGGTGACGCCCCACTGGCGCTCACCGTCCATGATCGCCCAGTCCAGGGACGACGTGCCCCGGTCGCCGGGGGGACCGGGGTGGATGATGATCGTGCGGTGGGCGCGCCACACCGCGTCGGGCACCCGGTGGCGCAGGAACGGGCAGACGATGAGGTCCGGCCCGGCGGCGGCCGCGCCAGGGATGGTGTCCGGGTCGTGCACGACGTGCACCGTGACGTGGTGACCGCGGGCCCGGAGCGTGGTCCACGCTCGCTGGCTCAGGCCGTTGAAGGCCGAGCACAGAAGGAGAATTCGCACCGGGCCTCCGCTCGTCAATCGCCCGACGGTACCTGCCGGATCCGCGGCGCGGTACGGCCGACCGGGGAAGAGGCGTTCGGCTGACCGGCGCAATCCCTGCCGCCAAGATCGCCACCCCGCGTTACTGCATTGGGTGGTGATCTCCGGGCGGCTGCTATGTTGGCACCGTTAGCGTATGCCGTACTCCTACGAAGGTGGATGCGATGGCCATCAGATCCGCGGCGGACCTCGCCGACTTCCTCGTCACCTACACCCGGGACATGGCGTTGTCGGCAGAGGACCCGGGCGCGATCCTCGACCGCTACTTCGCGCCGGACTTCGAGTACTGCAACGACGGGCTGGTCATCGACCGGCAGCGGATGATCGACCACGTGCGGCCGGTGCGCAAGAACGTCGACCGGCCTGCCGGCGGCGACTGGTCCGGAGCCGAGATCCACGACGCGCTCGTCGAAGGCGATCGGATAGCGGCCCGGTGGACGTTGCGAACCAGGCACCGCAAGGGCAAGACCTTCGCCGCGGAGGTGTACCTGTTCGGCAGGCTCGCTGCGGACGGCCGGATCCAGCGGATCGATCAGGTCACCCGGGATCTGACGGAAGCGGGCTGACTCCGCGGGGGCGACGGGAATCCGCCGCCCCCGCGGTCCCCGGTCCGCGCTAGCCCAACAGCTCGAACACGCTCGAGAAGCCCTGCCCGCCGTGACCGTCGGCGATCCGGCGCGTCATCAGCTCCTTGGTCTCCCGCATGCGGACGGCTTCCACGCCGGCCGACTCGCGGTGGCCGATCAGGTCGTCCATCAACGCGACCTGGACGTCGAGCGGGCCGAGGTCCGGCGGGTACTCGCGGTTCTCGACGGCCTTGGCGATCGAGGTCAGCAGCGGCTGGTAAGCGGTCAGCGAAGCGGCGAAGCGGTCGGCGAACCCGGCCAGGTCGGCGCCTTCGGCCTGCACGAGCTTGAGCGTGTGCAGGAAGCCGAGGAGCAGTTCGTACCCCATGGCGACGTGGGCCAGGAACTCCACGGCCGCCGCCCCGGGGTCCTCGCCGTGGTAGCTGACGGCCCCCAGTTCCCGCAGTGCCTCTTCGTGCTCGCCGAACGCGGTGCCGCTGAACAGGAACCGGGCGTTCTGGGTGCCCACGTACGGCGGGTCGCCCATGATCTTGCCGTCGACGTAGCGGGCGCCGTGCTCGTGCGCCCACCGGTCGTTCGCCCTGGCCTGGCCCGGAGATCCGCTCGTGACGTTCACCAGGACCTTGCCCGTGACGGTGTCCTCAATGGACGACAACACGCCGTCCACCGCCGCGCCGTCGAGCAGGCACACCACCACGAGCGGGCTCGCCGCGACGGCTTCCGCCGCCGTCGGGGCCGCGGTGGCTCCGGCCTCGACCAGTGGCGCCGCCTTGCTCGCGGTCCGGTTCCAGATCGTCGTGCGGTACCCGCGCTCCAGGAACACCCTGGCGATCGCCGAGCCCATCTCGCCGAGGCCGAGCACTGTCACCGCATCGGTTTTCGTCGTCATGCCACGACGATGCAACCTCCAGTATGGTCGAGGTCAAGAGATCGCGAAGTGGGGTGTGTTCACGGGGAAATCGCGGTGGAACGACCTGGTGGGGGCGAGCGGATGCAGATCGGCGAGGTGGCCGAGCGGACAGGACCATCGCGGCCGGCATCGCGGTGCCGACGGTGGGGGACAAGGGCGCGCTGCCCTCTTCGCTGCCGGTCCCGGGCGTGCCGGACGATGATCGGCCAGACGATGATCAACGTCCGGCCCGGTGGCGCGCGCACCCGGCTGTCGACCTTCCTGGCCGGGGTGTTCCTGATGGTCCTGTGCCTGGTGCTGGAGCCGGTGGTGTCCGACATCGCGATGGCCGCGAACCTCGCGATCGGCGTGGTGGCCGGCTCGATCACCGCGATGGTCGTCTTCGCCCGCCTGGTCGACGTCACCGCCGTCGCCGACTCCGACGGCAGCCACTGAACGACGTCCTCCCCGGGGCCACTACTCTCCTCCCGTGATCGTCGTCCGACGCAGTGCGGATCGGTGGTGGCGCTTCGACGTCACGGTCCGCGACGCGCCGCTCGCGCTGGTGCTGCTTCTGCCGTCGCTGATCCCCGCGCTGCAGAACAACGGCACCCGGCTCGGCGACGTCCCGGACCGTCCCCTGGACGCGCTGGGCGTCGCGGTGGTCGCCCTCGAATGCCTTCCGCTGATCGTCCGCAGGCGCCTGCCCGCCGCCTGCCTCGCGCTGGTGTCGACGGGGTTCGCGCTCGACCAGTTGCACGGGTACCACACGGTCGCGGGGACCGCGCTGCCGATCGCCCTGATCAGCGCCGGGGCGCACCTGGACCGGTGGCGGTGGACGGCCGCGATCGTGGCCTCGGTGGCCTACGTCCCGCTGGCCATCGCCCTCTCCGGTCCCGAGCCGGCCGAAGGCGTGGCCGGGTTCGTGTCGTTCTACCTGGCCCTGGTTCTGCTCTGGGGCATCGGCAGCAGGCTGCGCCAGTCCCGGGCCGCGGAAGCGGAACGCCGTCTGCACGCCGCCGAGACCGCCCGCCTCGCCGAACGCACTCGCATCGCCCGGGAACTGCACGACGTCGTCACCCACCACGTGACGGCGATGGTCGTGCAGACCGAGGCGGCGCGGTACCTGACCGGTGATCGCCTCGACCAGGCGCTGTCCGCCGTCACCGGTTCCGGCCGGCAGGCCATCACCGATCTGCGGCAGCTGCTCGACGTGCTCGCCCCCCAGCACGAGCCGCGGAGCGATGTGCGCGCGCTCGTGGAGCAGGCTCGGCAAGCCGGCCAGCCGGTGGAGTACACCGAGGAAGGCGGCCCGCCCACCGGCGCCGCCGGAGCGACGGCATACCGCGTCGTGCAAGAGGCGTTGACCAACGCGCTCAAGTACGCCCACGGCAGCCGCACCAGCGTCCTGGTGCGGCACGGGAAGCGGGAGATCACGGTCGAGGTCGCCACCGACAGCGCGGGTTCGGTGACCGCGCCGGTCGGTGGCAGCGGGCGGGGACTGGCCGGGCTTCGCGAACGGGTCGGCGGGCTCGGCGGTGAATTCCGGACCGCCCGGCAGGACGACGGCGGGTTCGTGGTGCAGGCCCGGATTCCGGCCGGCAGCGCGTCATGACTCGCGTCCTGGTGTGTGACGACCAGGCGCTGATCCGCGCCGGGTTCACCACGATCATCGACGCCCAGCCCGATCTCGAGGTGGCCGGCGAGTGCGGCGACGGCCGCACCGCCGTCGACCTCGCTGCCCGGCTGCGGCCGGACGTCGTGGTGATGGACGTGCGGATGCCAGTCCTCGACGGCATCGAGGCGACCCGTCTGCTGGCCGGCGCCGGGGTGGCTCAGCCGGTCAAGGTGCTCGTGGTGACCACGTTCAACCTCGACGAATACGTCTATGAGGCGCTGCGCGCCGGCGCGAGCGGGTTCCTCCTGAAAGACGCGCCGCCAGCACAGCTGCTGCACGGCATCCGCACCGTCGCGACGGGAGCCGCTTTGGTGGCCCCGGAGGTGACCCGCCGGCTCATCGGCCGGTTCGCCGCGCGGATCCGCCCGCCGCAGGACACCGCCGAGGAGACCCCGCTGACCCCGCGTGAGCTGGAGGTTCTGCGTCTGATCGCCGACGGCCGGTCCAACAGCGAGATCGCCGCGGCGCTGGTGCTCAGCCAGGAGACCGTGAAGACCTACGTTTCGCGGATTCTTACCAAGCTCGACCTGCGGGACCGTGTGCAGGCCGTGGTCTACGCCTATCGGCACGGCCTGGCGGACTGATCTGTCCCCCGCGCGAGCTACCCGCGAATGTCCACTCCGCGGGGATCTTTCGCACCCCTCCGCACCTCTAGCGTGCGTGGCGCTGATCGAAGATTCCCACTGGAGAACTGAATGTTCCGCAACATCAAGTCAACCGCTGTCGCCGCGCTGCTGTGCGCCCTGGCCGGGCCGGTGCTGGCCGGGTGCGACGAGGCCGCCGAGTCGTCGGACGCCCCGACGTCGGCGGCCGCCGGTCCGGAGCCGATCTCCGGCACGACGAAGATCACCGTCGACGGCCGTTCGGTGAACGTGTCCTGTTCCGGTACCGAGATGGAAGACCGGCCGGTCGTCGTCCTGCTGGCGGGGCTCGGCGATGGTCTGGACAAGCTGGCCGGGTTCCAGCAGACGCTGAGCGCGAAGGGCCGGGTCTGTTCCTACGACCGGCTCGGCGAGGGCGCGAGTGACCAGCCGGGCGGGCCGCAGACGTTCGACAGCGCGGGCCGGATCCTCACCGGGGTGCTGGACCGGGTCGCCGGCGACAGTCCCGTGGTGCTGGCCGGGCACTCGCTGGGCGGGCTGATCGCCGCCCGCTACGCGCCCGCCCACCGCGACCGGGTCGCGGGGCTCGTGCTGATGGACGCCACGCCGTCGACCATCATCGGCGACACCACGGCGGCGATTCCGGAGTCGGCCACCGGCCCGGCGGCCGAGCTGCGCGCGCAGAGCCTGGCGGTCTACGGCGGCGAGAACCCGGAGCTGCTGACCATGCAGGACGGGGAGGTGGGTGATGCGGGGGACATCCCGGTGGAGGTGATCCGGCACGGGCAGCCCTACCTCGCCGCCGTCCCCGAGTACGGCGCCGCGCTGGAGAAGGCGTGGGCCGCGGGGCAGGACAAGTGGCTGAAGCTGTCCAGCGACAGCAACCCGGTCACGGCGGCGAACAGCGGGCACTACATCTACGTCGACCAGCCCGACATCGCGGTGCAGGCTATCGAGCGCGTTGCCGCTGATGCCTAGTCTTCTGCGGTGAGGAAGTCGGTGACGAGGGTGCTGGCTTGGGGGCGGCATTCCTCGAAGTAGGCGTGGCGCGCGCCGGGGAAGACGTGCAGGCGGGCGCCGGGGATGCGCTGGGCGAGCAGGGTGGCGTTGGTGGCGGGGGTGAGCCGGTCGTCTTCGCCGTGCAGGACGAGCGTCGGGGCGGTGATCTGGGGGAGGGCGTCCCAGGCGTCGTGCTGGTCGCTGGCCCGCAGGTGGTGTTTGCGGGCGTGCGGGGGCATCGACGGGTCGCCGAGCGTGCGGTACGGGCCGGGGTGGGTCGCCCGCCATCCCGGCGTGTACATCAGGTCGGCCAGCGTCTCGCGGGCGTCCGGCCGCAGCAGGGCGCGGCGCACCTCGGCCGACCGCTCGACGGCGTGCGGTCCGCCCGGGGAGGCGCAGCCGAGCACGAGCCGGCGCACCCGGTGGGGGTGGCGGATCGCCAGCCACTGCGCCACCCGGCCGCCCATCGAGGTGCCGTACACGTCGGCCTGCTCGATGCCGAGCCCGTCCAGCACGGCGATGACGTCGTCGGCGAACAGCGGGGTCGAGTAGGGCACGTCGGGTTTGCCGCTGGCGCCGGTGCCGCGGTAGTCCATCGTGATGGTGGTGCGGGCGAAGTCGGCGCGGGCGGAGTCCCACCAGGTGTGATTGTTGGCCTGCCCGGCGAGCAGCACGAGGGGCGGCCCGCTGCCCCGGCGCTGCACCGCGAGCGGAGTGCCATCCGGCGCGATCACCCGGTCGTCCATACCTCTCCGTTCTCGCTGAATGGTGCCGCCAGTGGTGACCCTACGCACCGCCCACTAGACGTCCGTGAGGCCGGGTGCGTGTGGCGCCAGGGCGTCGATCAGCCCGCTGAGGAGGTCTTCCTTCGTCGAAGGGGTGGTCGCGGCGCCGGAACCGGACGTCAGGCAAGTGGGGAAGCCCGAAAGTCAGGCCGACGGTCACGTCCCCGGCGGCCACGTCGCCGTGAATGGTCAACTCGGGATTCACCGCTTGGAACTCCTGCAGGAAGGCCTGACAGCGAGTACGACAGGTACGACGAGAGCTCCACTTGCCTGCGCAGAGCGTGTTCCGGGCCTGCACCATCCACGGCTGCGTTTCCGGCTCGAAGTTCCAGGGGCGCTTGTCGGCGCGCTGCACGCAGACGAACGCCAGTTCGTCGCCCATGGCGGCCGGGATGTGCTCGGGCAGGTCCAGCCGGCCGTCGGCGGTCACCTCGAGCACGACACCTGCACCGTCCGGCAGATCCTGCACCAGCAACCGGTCTTCACCCGGCACGACCCGGCGATTGGGCCAGCCCGGCTCCTCCGGCGCGGCGGCCGACGACGCCCAAGACACGACATCCACCACGCGCCCGTTCGTGCTCATGCTGACCGCGACCGGCTGAAAGCGGTCGACCAGCAGAAAATGCGACCGCAGGCGTGTCACGTACCAGGGGGCGAACGTCCGCCGCCGCGGCGGGGTGAAGCGGGACAGTAGAGAGCCAGGTTCAGCGTTTCCGCTCACCAGGAACAGTGTACGGCTGCCCCGGGGCCGCGGCGCCGCGGCGACGGAGTTGCGGATGCCTGAGGTGCGGCGGCTCGTAGGCCACGTCCACCGGTCCGAGGCCGGTGCCGGGCGGGACGATCTCGTCGATCCGGTCCAGGAGGTCGTCGCCGAGCTGGGTGCCGGCTCCGGCGAGCAGGTCGTCCAGTTGTTCCTCCGTGCGCGGGCCGATGGTCGCCGAGGTGACCGCGGGGTGGGCCGTGGTGAACGCCATCGCCATGTGCCGCAACGGGATTCCGGCCTGGCCGGCGATGGGGAGGAGGGCCTCGACGGCGTCGATCTTGCGTTCGTCGGTCATGTGCCTGGGCACCCAGTGCATCCGGCCTGCCGAAACCTCCGCTGTACCGTTCTTGCGGTACCGGCCGGTGAGCAGTCCCATCGACAAGGGGCTCCAGACGAGGACACCCATCTCGTAGCGCCGGCACACCGGCAGGATCTCGTTTTCCACACCGCGGTTGAGGATGGAGTAGTGCAGCTGCTCGGTGCGGAACCGGGCCAGCCCCCGCCGCTGCGCCACCCATTGGGCTTCGACGATCTCCGAGGCCGGCAGGTTGGAGTGGCCGATCGCCCGCACCTTGCCCGCCCGCAGCAGATCGGTCAGCGCGCTCATCGGCTCCTCGATGTCGGTGCCGGGCTCGGGGTGGTGGAGCTGGTAGAGGTCGAGGTGGTCGACGCCGAGCCGGCGCAACGACCCTTCGACGGCCGAGATGATCCAGCGGCGGGAGTTGCCACGCTGGTTCGCGCCGGGGCCCATCGCCCCGTTGCCCTTGGTGGCGAGGACGACGTCGTCGCGACGGCCGCGCAGGGCCTTCCCGACGATCCGCTCGGTTTCGCCGTCGCCGTAGACGTCGGCGGTGTCGATGGTGTTGATGCCGCCGTCGAGCGCGCGGTGGACGATGCGGACGCACGCTTCGGGGTCGGGGTTGCCGTACGGGCCGAACATCATCGTGCCCAGGGTGTAGGTGCTGACCTGGATGCCGGTGCGGCCGAGGGGACGGGTCTGCAAAGAGCTTCTCCTTCAGGTCGCGGGGAACGGCCGGACCGGCCGTCCCCCGCGGCGAGCGGGTGGTGAGTCAGGCGTGCGCGGTCGCGACGTCGATGATCCAGGTGACGCCGAACCGGTCGGTCAGCATGCCGAAGGCGGGCGCCCACTGGGAGGGCCCGAATTCTTCGACGATCGCGGCGCCTTCGGCGAGGCCCTTCCACACGGGCGAGACCTCGTCCACGGTCTCGCCGCGGACGGACAGGAAAAAGCGCTCCGTGGTGAGGGTGGTGCCGTTTTCGCGTCGGGTGGCCGGGGTGGCCGGAACGGCGGGCCCGTCGGTGCCGGGCACGTCGTAGGCCATCACCCGGAAGCCGTTGTCGGCGGTGAGCTGGCCGAAGACGACCTTGGTGGCATCGGGCAGCCCGGCGGGCATGCCGAAGTCGCCGTAGGTGACGACGGTGGTCTGTCCACCGAAGACCGACTGATAGAACTCCAGTGCGGCGCGGGCCTGGCCGGTGAAGTTCAGGTGGGCGACAGCGTTGAGCGACATGGCTTTTCCGGTCCTTTGTGAGTGGTTCTCGTCGTCGGGAGTTTCCGGCGACGAGAACCACTGTCTCAGCGGTAGCGGCCAGGGATCGTCCTCTTCTGGTGGCATCATCGATTCATGCCGACCGCTTCCGCGGCGGCGACCTCGGGTCGCCTCCTTTCGCTGCTGTCCCTGCTGCAGGTCCGCCGGGACTGGCCGGGCGCTCTGCTCGCCGGCCGCCTGGGCGTCAGCGAACGGACCGTGCGCCGCGACGTCGACCGGTTGCGTGAACTCGGTTACCCCGTCAAGGCGATCAAGGGGCCCGAAGGCGGTTACCGGCTCGAAGGCGGTAGTCAGATGCCGCCGTTGCTGTTCGACGAGGAGCAGGCGGTGGCGCTCGCGGTGGCGCTGCGGATCGCCGTCGGGGACCGGCGCCGGCATCGAGGAGGCCGCGGCCCGTGCGCTCGCCACCGTGCGCCAGGTGATGCCCGCGCGTCTGCGGCAGCGCGCCGACCTGCTCGAGATCACCCCGGCCGGGAGCCCCACCCAGGTCGGCACGGACGTGCTGCTCGCGCTGAGCTCGGCGATCCGGGCGACCGAGGAGGTGCGGTTCGACTACGCGTCGCCGTCCCGCGTGGCCGAGTCGCGTCCGGTGCGGCGGGTGCAGCCGCACCACCTGGTCGTGCGGAACGGACGGTGGTACCTGGTCGGCTGGGACGCCGCGCGTGCGGACTGGCGGATCTACCGGGCCGACCGGATGGAGTTGCGCGTGCCGAACGGGCCGCGGTTCACCCCGCGGAAGGTTCCCGGCGGTGACGTCGCGACGTTCCTCGCCGCCCGGTTCAAGGGCTCCGCCACCGCCGACGTGTGGCCGTGCCGGGGTGCGGTGATCCTCGACCTGCCCGTCGCCGACGTGGCACCGTTCGCCGGTGACGGCGTCGTCGAGGAGGTCGCGCCGGGACGGACCAGGCTGCTGAGCGGAGCGTGGTCCTGGGCCGCGCTCGCGGCCGGGCTGGCGCGGTTCGACGCCGAGATCGAGGTGATCGGCCCACCGCAGCTGCGTGCGGCGTTCGCCGACCTGGCGGCGCGTGCCGCCCGCGCATCCGGCGACCGCGAACGGACACCGGACTGAGCGCGACCGGCTGAAAGCGGTCGACCAGCAGAACGTGTCTCCATCCGGAGCCGCGGGTGTTCTCAGCGGGCACCCGCAACGGCGCGACTCCTTTGGCGGGCGCCGGTGCGGGCGGCGAATGAGCCGGTTCAGGCGCTCCAGTGCTTTCCTGGTCCAGGCGCGGCACCGGGCCGGCGTCACCAGCTCCTCGCGGACGGGGTCCGCCGTGTGCACCTGATCGGGTTGCCGGCGGCGGTCACGACGTCAGTGCTGGAACGCGTTGGAGCTTGCCCTGGCGAGCCTTCCGGATGCCCGCCAGCGAGCCGACCAGGAGCGCGGCGGACAGCACGGCGATGACGGGTGCGATCCAGTCGATGGCAGCGGCGAGTCCCAGCGCCGTCGCCAGCGCGCCCGCGCCCACCGCCACCACAGTCTGAAGGAGATACGCGATCAGGTACACCAGCGAGAACGTTCGTGCGCGGTGCGAGGGTGGCGACTCCTTCGCGGCGAGGCTGATCCCGCCGCTGAACGAGAACGAGTACCCGGCGCCGGAGATCACGCACCAGAGAAGGAACTGGACGAAGGAGCCGGTCGCGGCGGTCACGACCATGGGGATCAGGCCGATGAGCGAGACCACGGCACCGATCAGGGTCGCGACCACCGACGGAACACGGCCGATCAGCAACGCCGTCGTCCCGATCACCGCGCTCGACAGCCCGAGCAGCAGCCCCGTGATGAACAGGTCGCCAGTTCCGGCGAGCTGGCGGGCCATTTGTGCACCAAGGGACATGAACACCGCGCCGACGGCATAGGCGACAACGACCCCGAGAGTGGCCGTCGTGACCGCGCCCAGGGTTCCGGGAGCCGCCCGGGGCAGTTCGGGCAGGAACCGGGAGCCGGCGGGCCGGTCGTCCGGTGTGCAGTACACGAGCAGGAAGGAAAGGAGTGCGACGACGGCGAGCACGACGTGGGCGAGCACCAGCGGCCACGGCAGCAGCTGGGCGAGTGCGCCGCCGACCACGAGTGAGAGGGTCAGCCCGCCCGAGGTGGACAGTGTCGTCACCGCTCCAGCAGCGCGCGGGCTGGTGAACACCGTGTTCTCCACGAGCGAGGCGCTGGCGGCGGAGAAGGCGAACCCCACGCCGATTCCCTGCACGGCCCGTCCGGCGAAGAGGACTCCGACGTTCGTCGCGATCGCGAAGAGCCCGGCGCCGAAGCCGATGAGCACAATGCCGGTCAGCATCGCCCGGCGACGTCCGATCACATCAGACAGTCCTCCCGCGAAGAGCAGCATGAGGAGCAGGGTGAGGGGATACGTCGCGAACACCGACGTGGTGACCACCGAGGGCAGCCCCCAATCGGCGGCGTAAACCGGGTAGAGCACGCTGGGTGCGCCGCTGGCCCACAAGCAGAGGGCGAGAACGGCAGCCGCGGACCAGAACGTCCCGCGGCGGGAGAACGTCGGCCTGCTCAAATCTGTTCCCCGCCGTGCTCGGCTCCGGGGCGCGACTGTGCGTGCACCCACTTCCGATCAGATGACATCAGTGTTTCCTCCTTTGTCGGGTGGTACCGATGATGTCCCTGCCGGCATTCCGTTCGCCTGAGTCGAACGACTCCACCTTGCTTGTCTCGAGTAGACCTTCGTACGCGAATAGGGCCGAATTCACGTGGTGGTGCTGCGGTTCCCCGTCCACACTGACGATCGCGGCCTTCCGGCCGCAGCACTCGACCGAAGGTGAGCAAGCGTTGTCACACCACCTTGATTCGCCCGCCGCCCGCCAGGACGTTCGCCTCGATATCACCGATTTGTACGTTTTCCGCGGGGTTATGGGTACGGCTTTCGTTCTCAACGTGTCGCACTCGCTGAACGGGCCGGCGATCCCCGGATTCCATCCGGAAGGGATGTACGAGCTGAAGATCGACCTGGACGGCGACGCGGTCGAGGAGATCACCTATCGCTTCACATTCGGGGAGCAGGACGGCACCGGCGGGCAGCACTACACGGTGCGCCGGATCGCGGGAACCGACGCCGCGGACGCGTTCGCGGTCGGCATCCTGGCCGGCGAGGGTGGCACCGGCGAGAGGTTGCCCGGACGGAACGGCGAGCGGATCTGGGCAGGAAAGGCCGGTGACCCGTTCTGGATCGAACCGACCGTGCTGCGCGCTGTCGGCCGCGCGGTGCAGTACGGCACGACGATCACGGTCGACGGCTGGGCTCCCCGGACGGCGGTCAACGCCTGTGCCGGTCACACGGTGTACTCGATCGTGCTCGAGCTGCCGGACGGTGAGCTTCCGGTGTCCCGCCGGATCGGTGTCTGGGCTCTCTCGAGCCTGCGCACGGACGCCGGTGGCTGGCGGTCGATCAACCGCGCCGGTTTGCCCATGATCCATCCCCTTTTCGCCCAGTTCGACGAGCGGCTGGGTGGCGACATGAACACCGGTCGTCCGAGGGACGACCGGGCGATGTACGGCAGTGCTCTGGTCAAGAAGATCACCGGGATCGTGGCGGCACACGGCACGTCGGAAGACCCGGACGGGTACGCGCGGCGGCTGGTGAGCCGCCTCCTGCCGAACGTCCTGCCCTACTACGTCGGTACGCCCGCTTCCTTCGGATTCGCCGAGTGGAACGGTCGCGCCCTGACCGACAACGCTCCCGACGTGATGTTCTCGATCGCGGCCAACACGCCGGTCGCCCTCGGTATCGGGAAGGAATCGGTCGTCGAGCCTCCGTCGGCCTCGTTCCCGTACGTTCCCGCTGTTCCCGCCGTCGGCTGACCCGCCTCGCGGGGGTGTCCCAACGGGACCGGCCGGCGGGATCGGGCTGTGGAACGGGTTGCGCGGCAGCCGCCGCGCAACCCGTTCCGGTCAGCCTGCCGGAGCCGTTTCCCGGTCGTCGATGCGCTCGAGCGCATCTCGCAGAGCGGCGCGCGTCGAGATCCCGAGCTTGGGGAAGGTGCGGTAAAGGTGGCCACCCACGGTGCGGGGGGAGAGGTACAGCCGCCGCGCGATCTCCTTGTTGCTGAAGCCGGCTGCGGCGAGTTCGGCGATCGCTCTTTCCTGCGCGGTCAGTGCCTTCTCCGGCGCGGTGACGGGCACTTTCGTCTCCGGGTCGCGGGCAGCCCGCAGCTCTTGTCTCGTCCGCGCCGCCCACGGTTCGGCGCCGAGGCGTTCGAAAGTCTCGAGGGCGAAGTGCAGGACTTCTCTCGCTCGCACGAACCGCAGGTTCCGGCGCAGCCGCTCCCCGTAGGCGAGCTGGACACGGGCGAGGTCGAAGGGGAATCTGCCGGCTTCGTCGACAGCGAGGGCTTCCTCGAAGAGCTGTTCGCCGTCGGCGCCCTCGGCGACCAACGCCCGCGCACCGAGGGCGATGACCGCCATGCGCGGCGACACGGCGCCGATGTCGTTCGCGACCATCGCTGCGGCGTGGGCGCGGGCCGCGTCCTCGCGTCCTGTCCGGAGGGCGGACTCGACGAGGTCGAACGCCACCCACATCGCGATCGGCCGGTGCGGCGCGAAGGTTCCGGCGGCACTCAGCGTGCTCGCATGGCGGAACGCGGACTCCCAGTCGCCCGCCCCGATGGCAGCCAGCGTCCGGGGGTGTGCGCCGTACTGCGCGGGAGTGGCGGCCTTGCGGGAGGCGGCCAGACGGCTGAGCTCGGTAGTCCACTCGTGCGTTGTGGCGGGCTCGCCCCGGACGGCGGCCAGCAACGCCTTGTTGTAGAGGAAGTACCACGCGAGGAAGTCGTAGCCGTGGGCGCGGCACCGGTCGATGCCTTCGTCGGCCAGTCGCTCGGCTTCGTCCCACCGGCCGGAGGCGAAGTCGTCGAGGCAGAGAAGCATCAGGGCGCCCAGACTCGATCGCACCGCGTTGCCCTGACGGCCGCCTTCGACCAGCCGCCACGCCACTCCCCGGCACCCGGTCAGCATGTCGAGGTAGATGGCCGAGGTCATCACGCGGACGATCTGCGTGGGCTCGTATTCGTCGATGTTGCGTTCGACGAGCTGCGCCACCTGGGACCGGATCGCCGGACCGTGGCGGACGGGGTCGGCGAATGCCAGGCTCAGCATCCGGAGCAGAGGCGGAACGCGGTCCCCGAGCCGCGCGAGTGCCCGGTGGAACGAGGTCCAGTAATCCTCCCGCCCGGCCCACCAGCTCAGGTAAAGCAGAGTCGTCAGCGCTTCACCGTGTTCCTCACCGGGAGCGTCGGAGGAAGCCGACTCGATCGCCCCGAGGAGGAGCCGGAACGCGGTGTCCACGTCGCCCTCACGGTTGACCGTGATGTAGGCGGCCGCGGCGGCCGCGTGAAGCGAGTTCGTCACCCGCGGGTTCAGACGCCGTGCCTCGTCGAGAAGACGGGCGGCATCGTCCAGGTCACCGGTGACCTGCGCGGCGAGCGATGCCGCCTCGGCGAGCCGTCGGGCCGCGGACGAACCGAGCGGGCTCAACCGCGCGGCGCGGATGAGCAGCGTGACGGCCATCGGCGCGTCGCCTCGGGCGAGAAAGGCGTGGGCTGCCGCTTCGAGGCGCGCGGCGACGTCCTCATCCGGGGTGATCGTCGCCTCGGACAGGTGCCACGCCTGTCGTGCCGGATCGTCGTCCAGCCGGTCCGCGATCGCCGCGTGCGCTCGCCGCAGATCCGCCGGCGCGGCGGACCCGACGACCGCGGACCGGATGAGGGGATGGCTGAACGCCACCGTCATGGCTCTTCGATCCACGGCGATGAGGTCCGCCGCCTCCGCGGGTGCGAGGTCATCGACTGTCAACCCGTCGTGCAGGAGGTGCCGGAGATCCGCGCGGCCGTCCACCGCGACTCGGAGCAGCGCTTGCCGTGCCTGCTCGGGGAGCGTGGCGGTCCGGACCGCGAAGGCGCGTTCCAACTTGGTCGTCAGTGGCAGCACCGCGGGCAGGTGGCCCAGGGGATCCGCCAGGTCGGAGACCGACCGGGCGAGCTCCAGGAGTGCGAGCGGGTTGCCGTCGGCCTCCGACAGCACCCGTTGCTCCAGCCGTGGCGGAAGGGGCGGACGACGACGAGAAAGCAGCTCTCGCGCGTGGTCCGGCGACAACCGTCCGATGCGCACCACGGGGATGCCACTGCGTGCCAAGACGTGGGCCGACCGGGACGCGGCAAGCACGCCGACGGACGTGCCCCGTACTCGCCGGGCGAGGAAACCGATGGCGGTGATGGTGGCCTGGTCGAGCCACTGGAGGTCGTCGACGCACAACAGGACCGGCCTGGTCCGGGCGGCCAGGGAGACCAGTTCGAAGACCGCGTTGAACACCATCAGCTGTCGCGGAGCGGGTCCCTCTTGCCGCCCGAGCGCCACCCGCAGCGCTTCCCGCAGTGGAGGCGCACAATCGTCCGCCACATCCCGGAGCGGCAGGAGCAGTGCGTGGAGCCCCGCGTAGCCGATCTCCGCTTCGAACTCGGCGCCGGTCACCCGGAGTGTCCGCATCCCGGCTTCCTCGGCGTACGCGCAGGCGGTCTTGAGGAGCGCGGTCTTCCCGATGCCCGCCTCGCCCACGATCGCCCGCGCCTCGCCATCCTGGGCGCTGCGCCGGACGAAGTCCCGGAGACCGTTCAGGAGCGCGTCGCGGCCGATGAGGCCGGACGGCGTGTCAGCACCGGAAGCGCTCATCTCCTGTACCTCCGGGTGGTTGCGGGTGCGTCGAACCCGGTTCACTCCTGAATCCGGATCCAGGATTCAGATGGACTATAGTTGCGCCATGACTTCTCGCGCTACCCCAGCCGGCGGTGAGCCTGCCGGGCCCGCCCCGGACCTCTACCGAGGTGCGGACGCCTGCATCGCCCAGATCGGAGAGAAGTGGTCGCTTCTCATCGTCCGGGAGGTGCTCAACGGCAACACGAAGTTCTCCGAGATCCGGGAGGCGCTCGGGTTGAGCCACGACGTGCTGAGCGACCGCCTGCAAACGCTGGTGCAACGCCTCATCCTCCGGCGGGAGAGCTACCGCGAACCCGGCTCGCGCGTGCGTGAGCGGTACCTGCCGACCGAGGCGGCCGAAGCCCTCGTGCCGGTCCTGCAGGCGATGGACGTGTGGGGGAGGCGTTTCGGCGCCGAGGCTCGGCGGAAGGCGGCCCGGTCGTGAGGGCAGCGGTTGTCACCGGAGTCGGCGCCATCAGCCCGGTGGGCGGGACCGCCGCGGACAGCTGGGACGCGCTTCTGGCCGGACGTTCCGGCATCGCGCTTCTCGACGACGACTGGGCCGCAGCGCTGCCGACCCGGATCGCCGCCCGCATGGCCGTCGACCCCGCGGCCAAGCTGGATCGCGTCGCCGCGCGCCGCCTCGACCGCGCGGAGCAGGCGGCCCTGGTGGCCGCGCGGGAGGCGTGGGAGGACGCGAAGCTGTCGGCGTCGTCCGTCGATCCCGAGCGTGTCGCTGTCGTCATGGGTACGGGGATCGGCGGGGTGAACACCCTGCTCGACAACCACAACGCCCTGCGGGACCACGGCCCGCGCCGGCTGAGCCCGCGCATGGTCCCGATGATGATGCCCAACGGCGCCGCCGCGGCCGTCAGCATCGATCTCGACGCGCGAGCGGGCGCCATCACGCCGGCGAGTGCGTGCGCCACCGGTGGTGAGGCCGTCGCCCACGCCCTGGACCTGATCCGGCTCGGCCGTGCGGACGTCGTGATCGCCGGGAGCACCGAGGCTTGCGTCAACGAGCTGACGATGGCCGGCTTCGCGCAAGCCCGCGCGATGTCCACCCGGAACGACGAACCGCGCCTCGCCTCGAGCCCGTTCGACCGGGCCCGGGACGGATTCGTCCTGGGGGAGGGCGCGGCCGTGCTCGTGATCGAGAGCGAGGAACACGCCCGTGCCCGCGGTCGTGTTCCGCACGCCACCCTCGCCGGCGCCGCCATCACCTCCGACGCGCACGACATGGTCGCTCCGGAGCCGCAGGGGGACGGGCAGATCCGCGCCATGCGGACGGCCATCCGGGACGCCGGGCTGTCCCCGGAGGACGTCGGCCACGTCAACGCCCACGCCACCTCGACACCGGCGGGCGACATCGTCGAGGCACGCGCGATCCGGACCGTGTTCGGCGGACACGCGCCCGTCGTTTCCGCGGTGAAGTCGATGACGGGACACCTGCTCGGCGGCGCCGGCTCGTTCGAAGCGGTGGCCACCGTGCTGGCCATCGCCCACCAGACCGCGCCGCCGACCCCGACGCTGGCCGACGCCGAACCCGGGCTCGGCCTCGACATCACGCGCGAGCGGCCCAGGCCCGGCGCGTTCGGCGCGGCCCTGAGCAACTCCTTCGGGTTCGGTGGCCACAACACCGCCCTGGTCTTCACCACATAGCCGGGCACCGGCACCCTCGACGTGAAAGCAGAGAACGTGAACGACAACCGAACCAGCCGCGTCCTCACCTGGACCGATCCCGCCGAAGTCGTCGCGGGTATCGCCGAGCTCGACGGGATCGACGCGATGCGCGCGCTCCGCGACGGTGAGCTGCCCGCGCCGCCGATCGCGCACACCATGAACTTCACACCGGTCGAGGTCGACCACGGACGCGTGGTCTTCACCTGCATCCCCGGCGCCGAGCACTACAACCCGCTCGGGGTGGTGCACGGCGGGCTCGCGTGCACCTTGCTGGACACCGTCGCCGGCTGCTCCGCCCACACCACCTTGAAAGCCGGGCAGCGCTACACCTCCATCGAGATCACGGTCAAGTACCTGCGGCCGATCACTCTCGACACCGGCCCCCTCACGGCGACCGGGGTCGTCACCAAGGCGGGCAGCCGGGTGATCTTCGCCGACGCGGAGATCCGGGACCGGTCCGCGAAGGTGGTGGCGACCGGATCGAGTTCCCTGCTCGTCTGGTGACCCGCCGCCGCGCGTGAGCAGATCAGGCAGCGCCGGCCGGGGGGTGGTAGAGGGCGGCCTGGAACCGTTCGGCGATCCTCGCCATCTCCGTCCGAAGCTCGTCGCACGCGGCGACGAGCAGGACCGGGCAGCCGGGGCGGACCAGTTCGGCGAACGCCGCGATTCCCCGCGCTGTGCTGGGAAACGTCCGCGGCTCAGCCGCGCCGTGCAGCGCGGCGAGTGCCGCGGCGAGCGCGTCCAGCACCCGGGCAAGGACGGCGCTGCGGCCGGTGTCCGGGCAGTGCGGTTCGATGCGAAGCTGCCCGGCCCGGGTGCAGGCGACGACGGCGACCTCACGCAGGCCGGGGAGCCGGTGCGCGGCCGCCAGCACGTCGGCAGCGCGGCGGGCATCGTGAAACGCGAAGAGCAGTACGTTCTGATTCTGTTCGCACATGACTTCACCGGTTGGTCTCGGGAGGCTGCGCCTCAGGTGGGCAATCCATCTTCCGGCGTCTTCCGTGCGGTTCTCCAGCGAGCGGGCTCGACGTTCGTCAGCGGGCCGGCCCCGCCGTGCGTCGGGAAAACCCCACGGCCCGATGTCGGGTGCGCGCGATGGTGCCCGGGCCCGCCGGCCTCGATGATCGAGGAAGTGCCGATCCCACCACGGCCGGGCCGGAGGAGACGAGACGATGACGCCAGAACCGGATGCCGTTCCCGCGGACGAACTGGGCCGCGGGGCGCCGGGAACACCGGTGCGCGGACGCGGACCGAACCGTGGCGGCGGGTTCTCGCAGACGGATGACCGTGCCCCCACTGCCGGCTGGGGCGCCGCTCGCAGTGTCGCCAGGAACGTGGTCCGCTCGCGCGAGTTCCTGCGCGCTCCTCGCGCGATTCTCCGGATGAACCACGAGAACGGCGGGTTCGACTGTCCGGGCTGCGCCTGGCCCGACGACCGCAACGGCCTGCACCTGGACATCTGCGAGAACGGCATCAAGCACGTCACGTGGGAGATGACCCGCAAGCGGGTCGACCGGTCGTTCTTCGCCGAGCACACCGTCACGGAACTGGCCGGATGGACGGATTTCGCACTGGAGGACCAGGGCCGGCTGACAGAGCCGCTCAGCTACGACTCCGAAACCGATCGGTACGTCCCGATCTCCTGGAGCGACGCCTTCACACTCGTCGGAACCGCACTGCGCGGGCTGGACAGCCCCCACGAGGCGTCGTTCTACACGTCGGGCCGGTTGTCGAACGAGGCCACTTTCCTGTACCAGCTCTGGGTGCGCGAGTTCGGGACGAACAACCTGCCGGATTGCTCGAACATGTGCCACGAGGCTTCCGGGCGCGCCCTGACCGCAGCGCTCGGCACCGGCAAGGGCACGTGCGACATCACCGACTGGGACGTGGCGGATCTGCTGATCGTGATGGGCGTCAACGCCGCCTCCAACGCGCCCAGGATGTTGACCTCGCTGGCCGAGGCCCATCGCCGCGGCGCGCAGATCGTCCACGTCAACCCCATGGTGGAAGCGGCGTCGCGGCGCACCATCGTGCCGCACGAGTTCGTGGCCATGGGCACGTTCCGGACCACCGAGACCGCCACGATGACGGTGCAGCCGCGGATCGGCGGAGACCTGGCCCTCCTGCGGGGTGTCGCCAAAGCCGTGCTGGAGCGTGCCGAAACCGATCCCTCGGCGATCGACGAGCAGTTCATCGAGCGCTACACCCATGGCTTCGACGCTTACCGGGAGACGGTACGGGCGCAGGAATGGTCCGAGCTGGTCCACCAGTCGGGGGTGCCGGAGCGGGAGATTCGCGACCTCGCGGAGCGCTACCTCACCGCCCACCGCACGATCGTCGCCTGGTGCCTCGGCCTCACCCAGCAAGAGCACGGCTGCGACACGGTGCGTGAGATAGTCAACCTGTTGCTGCTCCGGGGCAACCTGGGTCGCGAGGGCGCGGGGGTTTCGCCCGTGCGGGGACACAGCAATGTGCAGGGAAACCGGACGTGCGGAATCGATCACCGGCCGGACGAGGAGCTGCTGGCCCGCCTGGACGAGGTGTGCGGCATCCAGTCGCCGCGCGAGCACGGGCTGGACACGGTGGGCACCATCCAGGCCATGCTGGAGGGCAGGGTGAAGGTCTTCGTCGCGCTGGGCGGGAACTTCGCGCTGGCCGCGCCCGACACCGCCACCACGATCGCCGCTCTGCGCAACACCGACCTGACCGTCCAGGTCAGCACGAAACTCAACCGCAGTCACCTCGCGCACGGCAAACGAGCGCTGATCCTGCCGTGCCTGGGAAGGACCGAGCGGGATGTGCAGCGCTGCGGCGAGCAGGGCGTCACCGTCGAAGACTCGATGAGCATGGTCCACCTCTCGTACGGCACACGCCGGCCGCCCTCCCCGGAGCTCCGCTCGGAATGCGCGATCCTGGCCGGGATGGCGAGAGTGACCCTGCCGGATTCGGCGACACCGTGGGAGCGCTACGTCGAGGACTACGACCGGATCCGCGACACGATGGCGAAGGTCCTGCCGGGCTTCGAGGACTTCAACCGCCGGGTCCGGATGCCCTTGGGCTTCCGCATCCGGCAACCCGCGCGGGAGCGGGTGTTCCTGACGGGGAGCGGGCGGGCCGAGTTCGGTGCGGCGCCGCTGCCCGATGTCGTGTTGCCGCCGGGCCGGCTGATGTTGTCCACGATGCGTTCCCACGACCAGTGGAACACGACGATCTATTCGGACAACGACCGGTACCGCGGGGTGCGCAACCTGCGGACGCTGCTCTTCATGAACCCGGAGGACATGGCCGAGCGCGGCCTGGCCAAGTTCGACCTGGTCGACATCACGAGCTTCGCCCGGGACGGCAGCACCCGTTCGGTCTTCGGGTACCGGGCGGTGCCCTACGACCTCCCGCGTGGCAACGTGAGCGGGTACATGCCGGAGCTCAACGTGCTCTGCGCGCTCGGCGACTTCTCGGTCGCCAGCGGGCAGCCGCTGATGAAGCACCAGATCGTGGAGGTGGTCCCCGCCCGAGGCGGGGACGCGCGGGCAGGAGAGCTGCCGTTGGGAACCGCATTCGCTGAGTGAACAGGTCGAATGACCCATCGCACCCCAGCGCGAAGCGGACGCAGACTGGGGTGCGTGACGGCTTCCACCGAACAGTTGCTCGCCTCGATCCTCGAGTGCGTGCCGCAGCCGGTCTGGGTGTGTGACGAGGCCGGCCGGATCCTCTACGCCAATCCGGCGGCTGTCCGTGCGGTCGGCTACGACGATCTCGCGCAGCTCAGGGGGAAGTCAAGCCATCACACGATGCACTACAAGCGGGTGGACGGGAAACCCTATCCCGCGGACGAGTGCACGATGCTCGCGCCGCGCGCTACCGGCGCCCCGACACAGTCCGATCGCGACTGGCTGGTCCGCCGTGACGGTTCGATGTTCCCGGTCGCGTGGTGGTCGGCACCGCTGGAGCTCGAACACGGCCGTGGCGTGGTGACCGCGTTCACGGACATGACCGAGTACCGGATCGCCGAACTCGCCTCACGCGAGCACGAAACCGCGCGGATCCGTGCCGAGGAGTCACGGGCCGCGCAACGGCGGATCGTGGAGGAGACCGTCGCGATCCGCCGCCGGACCGCGCGGGATCTTCACGACGGCGTGCAACAACGCCTCGTCGCGTTGCTCATTCACCTGCAGCTGCTCAAGGATGCGTTGCCCGAGGCGCTGGCCGGGCTGGCGGACGAGGCCGTGGCGGAGGCCGTGGCAGCCGTCGAGGACATCCGCGCTGCGGCGGCCGGGATTCATCCGATGATCCTCACCTCCCGGGGCTTGTGCGCGGCCCTGCACGCGCTCGCCGCGCGCAGTCCCCTGCCGGTGTCGGTGCGTTGCTCGACACCGTCGCGGCTGGCAGAGAGTGTCGAGGCCAACGTGTACTTCTTCGTGTCCGAAGCTCTCGCCAACGCGATCAAGCACGCGGCGGCGACACGCGTCGCGATCCAGCTCGGGGTCCGGGACGGGACCCTGTTCGTCGAGGTCACCGACGATGGCGTTGGCGGCGCCGCCGTGTGCGGCACCGGCACGGGGCTTGTCGGTCTCGCGGATCGGGTGACCACACTCGACGGGAGGTTCCGGCTGGAGTCCCCGGTCGGGGGCGGCACCGTCGTCGCCGCGGAAATTCCACTATGACCACCATGGTGGGCGTGCCGTGGGCGGCCCCGTTCCGTGGACCCGCCGGCATGCGGGTGCGTTGACCTGGTGCTTGCTGTGCTGGGCGCCGCAGCTCCCACGGCTCGCGGTCGTCTCGAGCGGCCCGCGATCGGCCGGACTCACCCGATTGGAGGTGGTGCGCGTGATGCCGCGGCGAGTGGTCCGGTCCTCTCATCGAAAGCCGGAGCGGGACCGCCGCTGCCGGGGGATGCCGCGGGGCACCGCGGCAAGCGGACGCACGAGGGGCGAGCATCGGAATGAAACACGTGACCCGCGCCGCCGGCCTGCTGGGCGCCGGGCTGGCCCTGGTGGGCGTGACGGCCCTGCCGGTGGATGGTTCCGGCACCGGGACGAC
Source organism: Amycolatopsis sp. NPDC006125 (assembly GCF_040614195.1). Classification (NCBI taxonomy): domain Bacteria; kingdom Bacillati; phylum Actinomycetota; class Actinomycetes; order Pseudonocardiales; family Pseudonocardiaceae; genus Amycolatopsis; species Amycolatopsis sp. NPDC006125. The sequence goes on along the minus strand of NZ_JBEXTZ010000039.1, from coordinate 3,433 downwards.
CGTGCCGCAGGCGCTGTCCCTGCGCGAACCGCCCCGGATCGGCGACGTCGGGCGGCCGCACGAGGTTCTTGCCCAGCAGCCGCGCCTGCCCGCGCCGCCGTCGTTGCCGCCGCCGACCTCGCTGCCGCTTCCCGGCCCGCGGGTCAAGGCGTCGCCGGTTTCGCTCGGGGCCGGGATTCCCGCCGCCGCGCTGGCCGCCTACCACCGGGCCGCGGACAAGCTTGCCGGGTGCGGTCTCAGCTGGACGGTGCTCGCCGCGATCGGGCGCGTGGAGTCCAACCACGGCCGCCACGGCGGCTCCCAGGTGTACGAGGACGGCTCGGTGCTGCCGCGGATCCGTGGTCTGGCACTGGACGGCACGGGCGGCACCGCGTCCATTCCGGACACCGATCGCGGCGCGCTCGACGGCGACCCCGTGCTGGACCGCGCGGTCGGGCCGATGCAGTTCATCCCGTCGACGTGGCGGGCCTACGCCGCGGACGGCAACGGCGACCGCAAGGCTGATCCGGACAACATCTTCGACGCGGCGCTCGCGGCCGGGCGGTACCTGTGCGCGGGCGGCGGGAACCTCGCCGATCCGGCGCAGTTGCGGGCGGCGGTGTTCCGGTACAACCACTCCGACGCCTACGTGGACCTCGTGCTCGCCCTCGCCGACGCGTATGCGCGCGGCACGGTGGCGGCCATCGCGGTGCCGGCCGTCGTGCCCGCGCCGCCCCCGGTGACCACCCCGCCGCCTCCTCCGCAGGTGACCGAGGTGCCCGCGCCGAGCACGACGGCGCCGGCCACGAGCACCACACCCAGCACGAGCACGACACCCACCAGTCCGACCATGTCCAGCTCCAGCACCACCAGCTCCACGCGGTCGCCGACCTCCTCGTCGCGCCCGTCGTCGAGCTCGGCTCCCAGCAGGACGACGCGGTCCAGCACGACAACGACCACCACCACCGGATGAGGGGGGACCGCGGCGCCGGAGGGCAGAACCTCCGGCGCCGCGGTGTTCTTCCTCGCGGTGGGGGAGATCACCGGAAAATTCCGCTCCTGCCGTGAAGTTCGGGCACCGGGAGAGGTCTTCCGGGTGAACGCGACAGATTCCCGGCGGAAGGAAACCCCAGTGACCACAACGGACAGAGTCAGCGCGGAGATCGCGGCCCTCCCCGACGGCGGGGTGGCGGTGGTGCTCGGCACCCGGCCCGAGATCGTCAAGCTGGCCGGGATCATCCGTCACCTCGGCCCGAAGGCGCGGATCGTCCACACCGGACAGCACTACGACGAAGCCATGTCCGACGTGTTCTTCACCGAGCTCGGGTTGCCGCTGCCGGACGTCCGGTTCGCGGTCGGCGGAGCCACCAGGGCCGGGCAGATCGCCGCGGCGCTGGAGGCGCTCGACCTCCTGTTCGCCGACGCCACCCCGGCCGCGGTCGTCGTGCAGGGGGACACCAACGCCACCGTCGCCGGGGCGCTGGCCGGCAACGCCCGGTCGGTTCCCGTGGTGCACGTGGAAGCCGGGTTGCGCAGCTTCGACCGGACCATGCCCGAGGAGCACAACCGGATCGTCACCGACCACGTGTCCGATCTGCTCTGCGCGGCCACCGACGACAACGTCGGCAACCTCGCCCGGGAGGGAATCTCCGGCAGCTCGGTGATCCGCACCGGCAACACCGTCGTCGAAGCCGTGCTCTCGCAGCTGCCCCATCCCGCGCGGCGCGAGCGGCTCCTGGCCGAACGGGGGCTGGTCGCCGACCGGTACGTCCTCGCCACCATCCACCGACCGGAGAACACCGACGACCCCGCCGCGCTGGCTACAATCCTGGCCGAGCTGAACCGCATCCCGTGCCGTGTCGTGCTGCCCCTGCACCCCCGTACTCTGCGGGCGGTGGAACAGCACGGGCTGGCGCACTTCCTCGACGGACTCGACGTCACCGGACCGCTGGGCCCGTCGGAGTTCCTCGGGCTGGCCGCCCACGCCGCGCTCCTGGTGTCGGATTCCGGTGGCCTGCAGGAGGAATGCACTGTCCTCAAGCGACCCTTGATCGTGGTGCGCCGCTCCACCGAGCGGCCGGAGGCGATGCGCGACTTCGCGGTGCTCGTCTCGCCGGGACCGCTGATCAGCAAGACCGCGGGCAAGTGGCTCGACGACCTGCCCGGCCTGCACGCCCAGCTCGCCCGTGCGGAGTCCCCGTTCGGCGACGGCCGCGCCTCCGAACGCATCGTCGCCGAGATCGCCCGCCGGTTCGCCTCCTGAGCGGCTGCCCCCTTCAAATGGAGTAGGGCAGCGGACATTCGCGACAGGTCGCCTCATCGCGGACGGTCCTCCTGGTGCAGTTTCGAAACTCGACAGGAGGCACGAAGAAGTTGGGCCATGGCCCTGACCGGCGGGGTGATCGCCGCCGCGCTGCTGGGCGGGGCGATGCCCGCCGCCGCGGCGGGCGCCCTCCGCGTGGGCCCGGTGTCGCAGCCGTACCAGGACGGCCAGACCTACAACACGATCGCCGCGAAGCTGCAGGCTCCCCGGCCCGGCTGCGACGACGGCACGGCGACCGTCACCGTGCGGTCGACGGTGCACCTACTCGGCCCGACTGCCGGGTTCGGGCAGAACGGGTTCGCCAAACTGGGCACCGACTTCGACACGGCCCCGGGCACGAACACCACACCCGACATGCCCGTCGGCGGCACCCAGACCCTGGAGACCACCGTCGAGGTCCCGGCGGCGGACCTCGCCGCCGGGAACGTCAAGTACTGGATGATCCTGGAGACCTACCACGGCGGCTCCAAGGCGTGGGAGATCAGCGACTTCTCCGCCACCTACACCTACGACACGTCGACGTGCGCGGACCTGGGCGTGACCAAGAGCACCGAGCCTTCGGTGGATCAGGTGCAGCAGGGCGAGCGGATCAGCTACGCCATCGTGGTCACCAACCACGGCCCGGGGAACTCGACCGGGCACACCATGACCGACCCTGTCCCGGCCGGTCTGGTCGACGTGCAGATTCCGGAGGACTGTTCGCTCGCCGGTGGGGTGGTCACGTGCACGGGTGGGCCGCTTGCCGCGGGGGAGAGCCGGACCTACCTGGTGACCGCGACCGCGGCGGACGTGCCCGCGGGCACCGACGCGGTGACGGTGACCAACACGGCCCGGGTCAGTGGGAACGAGACGGATCCGGACCCGGCCAACAACACCTCGGCCGCGATCGTGACGGTCAACGTCCCGATGATCGCCGGGGGCGTGGGCGCCGCGCTGGGCCTGGGCGGCGCCGCGTTCTGGCTGGTCCGCCGTCGGGTGGCGGCCTGACCTCCCGCACCGCGGACCGACGGGGGGGCGCGGCCCCCCCGGCGGCCCGTGCCGGGGACGCGCGAAGTTGACGCGGGGCGGCCGGGGGTGGTGGTGGTGGGGGGGCCGCGGCATGTCGGTTTGGGGTTTTATCATGGGGTATAG